>JAILFI010000137.1 GCA_024697655.1 Clostridiales bacterium | reverse complement strand
CTTTCGATCTTGATGTCCTTGACGCCCATCTTCAGCGTCGTCGGCGTGAAGGGCGATTCTCCGCCGTAAATGTAACGCTTGCCGTAGAGCATGTCGTACTTCATCGGCGTTTCGTTCGCCACGGCGTTCCTGATCGTGCTGCTGACGGAGACGCTGGCCAGAAAGACGGTCTACGGCGGGTTCCTGTTCCTGTTCACGCATCCGCTGGTCTTCCTGATCAACGTGCTGATCGTGTTCGCAACGATCTCGCTGGCGATGCTGTTCAAGCGCAAACTGTTCATGTTCACGGTGCTCTCGGCGCTGTGGGCGGGCTTCGGGATCGTCAACGGCATTATCCTGTCGCAACGCATGACCCCGCTGACGACGCACGACGTGACGGAGTTGAAGGATGGTCTTTCGATCGCCACGAACTATTTCTCGACGAAGCAGCTGACCATGCTCGCGGTCGGCGCAGTGCTGCTGATCCTGATCCTGGTCTTCCTGTTCATCAAACTGCCGAAGGTCCGGGAGAAGATCCGTTACCGGCGGGCGCTGGCGACGTATGCGCTGATCTTCATGATCGGCTTTGGCAGCGTTGTGGGCGGCATGCGCGTCGGCATTCTGGACACGTTCTTTGCCAGCTTGCCGATCGGTTATCAGGACAACGGATTCAACTACTGTTTCCTGATCACATGGCTCGACCAGGGCATCCGCAAACCGCACCACTACACGGCGCAGTCGGTCAACGGGATCTTCACGATCGATGAGCGCAACACGACGGTGCCGGGCAGGCTGCTGGAGGGGTGGCCTGAGACCAATGCGGAAGGCGATACATCGAAATACCCCAACATCATCATCGTGCAGCTGGAGTCCTTCATCGATCCGACGCTCATCAAGGGGCTGGAGTGTTCGGAGGATCCGATCCCGAACTTCCGCCGGCTGGCGATCGATCACTCGTCCGGCAAGCTGCAGGTGCCCGCGATGGGTGCCGGCACGGCGAACACGGAGCTCGAGCTGATGACGGGGATGTCCGTGAAGTTCTTCGGACCGGGCGAATATCCGCACAAGACGATTCTGCGCGAAGAGACGTGCGAGTCGATTCCATATGACCTCAAAGAATACGGCTACACGTGCCACGCGATCCACAACCACCGCGGCGCGTTCTACGGGCGCAACAAGGTCTACCCGAACCTTGGCTTCGACACGTTCACCTGCCTCGAATACATGACCGGCATCACAAGAACACCGAAAAACTGGGCGAAGGACGACGTGCTGCCGGAGAATATTTTCGACGCTCTCAATTCCACGGAGGGGCAGGACTATGTGTTCTGCATCTCGGTGCAGGGGCACGGCAAATACCCGACGGTGCGCCTGCTGTCCGACCCGGCGATCCGCGTGACGGGGCTGGAGAATGAAGAACTGCGGCTGCAGTGGGAGTACTTCACGAACCAGGTCTACGAGATGGACCAGTTCGTGGGTGACCTGACCGACCAGCTGAAGGACTTCGACGAAGACACGATCGTCATCTTCTACGGCGACCACATGCCGGCGCTGACCAACATCTCCGAGGAAACGCTTACCGACGGGCGCAACATTTATCAGACGGACTACGTCATTTGGAGCAACTTCAAGATGCCCGAGGAGGACATGGACCTCTACGCGTACCAGGCCGGGGCGGTCATGCTCGACCGGATCGGGCTGCACAACGGCACGCTGGTCACGTTCCACCAGAACCACATGGATGATTCGAACTACCGGGCGGAGCTGAAGGCGCTGCAGTACGACATGCTCTACGGCAAGCGTTACATTTACGGCGGAGAATCGCCCTTCACGCCGACGACGCTGAAGATGGGCGTCAAGGACATCAAGATCGAAAGCATCGAGAAGATCGGCGACAAGCACTACATCAAGGGCGAGAATTTCACGGAATACAGCAAGGTCAATCTCGACGGCGAGATCCTCGATACGGTCTACGTCAGCCCGACGCTGCTGGAGCTGCGGGAGGAGGTCGACGACACGGCGGTCGCCCGCATGCGCATCAGCCAGGTCGAGAAGAACAATGAAATTCTGAGCACGACGGAGTGATCCGCGGAATCACATTGCCGCATCCGGCAGTGCGTTCTGCGCGGCGGCTGTCAGCGCAGCCTTCTCGGCGAGCTGAAAACGCTCGCCTCACAGTCTGTCGCTGCGCCGCCTCACCAACTCATTCCCCTACCGGAGGTACCAAATTATGCCCGGACGGATCGAAACCGACAGACTCATATTGGAAAGCTGGAGGCCCAAGGACGCGCCTGCTCTTTACGCGTACGCGAAGAACCCGAACGTCGGCCCGCACGCCGGCTGGAAACCGCACGCGGACGTGCACGAATCCAAGCGCATCATCAAAACGATCTTCCTGGCGAAGGATACCTGGAAGATCATCTGGAAAGAGAACGGGCAGGTCATCGGCTCGATCGGGCTCGATGAAGACCGGCGCCGCCCCACGATCGCGTCGCGCGAGATGGGCTATTCGATGGCCGAGGAGTACTGGGGCCGCGGGATCATGACAGAGGCGGGCAAGGCGGTGCTGCGGTACGGCTTTGAAAACCTGCGCCTCGAGATCATCTCGATCCAGACGTCGACGGCGAACGCGCGCTCGCAGAGCGTCATCCGCAAGCTGGGCTTTCATCCGGAGGGCATGGAGCGGCGGTGCTTCCGCAGGTACGACGGCAAGGTGATCGACGAGTATGTGTTCTCGATGCTCCGCAGTGAATGGGAATCGCTCTACCTCGATCCGGCGGCAGAATCCGCGTCATCTCCGGCGGCGGAATAGGCTGCGGTGGAGTAAGGTCCTCGTCGCAGGATCAATAACGGCAACAAAAAACGCAGGCGGCGGCCTGCGTTTTCATTTGCATCTTTTTCAGCGTTTACTTCAGCAGGGTGAACGGCACGGTGTCGTGCGCGATCGGTGTATAGAACGCCTTTTTGAATTCTTCTTTCGGCAGGTCGAGGCCCAGCAGCCACATCAGTTTGGTGACGGCGGCCTCTGTTGTCATGTCGTACGCCTGCAGGAGGAAGTACCGTTCCATGGCTTCGACACCGACTTCGTAGGTGCCGAGGTCGCTTCCCTCCATCGCGACCTGTGTCGAGATGACGACGAGCACGCCTTTATTCGCCAGCGTTTCCATGCGCTCCATGAAATTGCGGTGCTCGGGGAAAGGCAGGCCGCCGACGCCGTAGGTCTCGATGACGACGACTTTGTAATGGTCGGCAACGTAGTCCAGAATGCCGGGGTCCATGCCGGG
>JAILFI010000134.1 GCA_024697655.1 Clostridiales bacterium | reverse complement strand
TGGATCCGTCGGCTGTACCTTATCTCAAAAAGCAGACCCACCTGCCGGTCATCGTCGACCCGAGCCATGCCACCGGCATCGCGGCTCTGGTCAGACCGATGGCGCTCGCAGCCACCGCAGCCGGCGCGGACGGCCTGATGATCGAGGTCCACAACGACCCGGCACACGCCCTCTCCGACGGCGCCCAGTCGCTCCGGCCCGAGGAGTTCTCGGATCTGATGGGCGCGGTCAAAGCGATTCGCCCGTATTCCTACCAGTACCATAAAGGAGTTTAACTATGATCGGCGTGATCGGCCTCGGCCTCATCGGAGGCAGCATGGCCAAAGCACTCAACCAGCTCACAGACGAAACCGTGTACGGGTTTGACACCAACCCGGAAGTCGTCCGGCGCGCCAAGCTCGTCAATGCGATCGAAGAAGAGCTCACACCTGAGATGATCCCCCTGTGCGACCTTGTCATCATCGCCCTCTATCCGGAGGCGACCCGCAAGGTACTCGAACAGTATGCGGGCACGTTCAAGAAGGACGCGATCGTCATGGACACCTGCGGCGTCAAAGGGACTATCTGCCCCGTCGGAGAATCGCTCGCAAGGGAGCACGGTTTTTACTTCATCGGCGGCCACCCCATGGCAGGGGTGGAGCACTCCGGGTTTGAGTACGCCCGGAAAGCGCTCTTCAACAATGCCAGCATGGTGCTCGTGCCGCCCACCGGCACCCCGATCGCGGTCGTGGACCGGCTGAAAAAACTGCTGGTCTCCATCGGTTTCACCAACGTCCAGATCACGACGCCGGAAGAACACGACCGGATGATCGCCTTCACCTCGCAGCTCGCGCACGTCGTGTCGAGCGCGTACATCAAGAGCCCGAACGCGGCGAACCACGCCGGCTTCTCGGCGGGCAGCTACAAAGACCTGACCCGCGTCGCCAAACTCAACGAGACCATGTGGACGGAGCTCTTCCTGGAGAATCCGGACAACCTCGCGGACGAGATCGACGCGATCATCGCCAATCTGCAGGATTACAGTGACGCCATCCGCGGCAACGATCCTGAGCAGCTGCGCAAGCTCCTCCGCGAAGGCCGCCTGCGCAAAGAAGAAATCGATAACGAAAGGTTCTAAGTATGGATCCTGTGAGAACGATACAGATCAAAACGGCACCGGCTTACGATGTGCGGATCTTCGAAGCGTCTTACGCGCGCGAAGACGAATACGGTCCGCAGGTCAACCCGTATCTGCCGGCGGCGGAAGCGGCGAAAGAAGTCGCCGCGTTCCTCGGCGTTTCCGAAGAGGCTGCGGCAGACTGCACAGCCTCTGAAAGCAGCAATGCGTCTGCACTGCCCCGCATCTTCCTGCTCACGGATGAGACCGTGAACGAGCTCTACGGGGACACCTTCCTCGATGCGCTCGGTCCCCTCAAGCAGGACAGCGTGCGGTTCATCGTCCCGCCGGGCGAGACGAGCAAATCCCTGGACAACTTCGGCTGCGGGCTGGAACAGCTCGCGAAAAACGGCTTTACCCGCAGCGATGTGCTGATCGCCCTGGGCGGCGGTGTTATCGGGGATCTGGGCGGATTCCTCGCCGCGACCTACCTGCGCGGCATCCGCTGCATCCAGGTGCCCACGACCCTGCTCGCGTGCGTGGACAGTTCGGTCGGCGGCAAGACGGCGATCGATCTCGCAGCCGGCAAAAACCTCGCCGGCGCGTTCCATCAGCCCGCGCTTGTCGTCATCCATGAAGGATTTCTTTACACCTTGTCGGAAGAGATCCTGCTCGACGGGCTCGCGGAAGCGATCAAATGCGGCGTCATCGGCGATGCCTCCCTGCTGGAGGATCTGGAATCGCTCCTCACCGGGACGACCGGCCATACCGATCCGGCTGTCTGGAAGCGGCTCCGCTCTCCAAAGATGCTCACCCGCGTCATCACCGCGGCCATCGGACTCAAGCAAAAGCTCGTCGAAGAAGACGAACGCGATACCGGCGCCCGGCAGCTGCTCAACTTCGGGCACACCATCGGGCATGCCATCGAAGGCGCTTCGGACTACGAAGTGACCCACGGTCACGCCGTCGCCTCCGGCATGTACCTGTGCGCCAAAGCGGTTTCCGCGCTGGGCTGGTCGGAAGAAGACCTCGGCACCAGGCTCGGCGGACTCCTCTTTGCGCTCGGTTACCGGCTGGTCTATCCGTATGACGCGGAAACGTTGTATACTTACACTATGAAAGACAAAAAGCGCTCGGCGGATACGATCAACCTCGTGATCCCCGTCAGGGCCGGCCGTTGCGAACTGAAGAAACTGCCGGTCGCAGACCTGAAAGGATTCCTTAAGACTGCGCTTTCCTGAGCAGCCGGTACTGCGCCGGTACGGAGTATACCATGGACGCGATCATCACCCCCGGAAAACTGAACGGCACACTGGCGGCACCGCCGTCCAAATCCCACAGCCACCGGCTCCTCATCGGGGCTTATCTGGCCGGGGATCCTTCGTGTGTCCTCGTTCCCGCCTTATCGGAAGACATCGCCGCGACCAAAGAGTGTCTCGAAACGCTCTTCTCAGCCGGCGGCGCCGAAGGGACGAACGAGATCCTGACTCTCGACTGCCGGGAGTCCGGCTCCACGCTCCGGTTCCTGCTGCCCATCGCAGCGGCACTGCCGGATGACAGGCTGCCCGCACACGCGGCCGGCAGCCGCTGGCAGCGGCTCCTGCACGGCGGCAGACGGATCCGGTTCCTGCGCGGCGGCAGGCTCCCCAAGCGGCCGCTCTCCCCGCTCCAGCAGGAGCTGGAGGACCACGGCGTGTTCTTTAAAGAAGGGGTCAACGGGGAACTCACTGTTTCGGGCAGGATGACCGGCGGAGACTACACCATCAGCGGCGGCGTGAGTTCACAGTTCATCACGGGGCTGCTCTTTGCCCTGCCGCTCACGGAAGAAGGCGGCCGCATCCGGGTCACCGGGACGCTGGCCTCCCGTCCGTACGTCGATATGACACTGAACGTCCTGCGGGATTTCGGGATCGAAGTGACCGAAGAGCCGCTCCCTTCGGACGATGCCGGAGACGGCACCGGTGCGGAAAGCGGCGGCTTTTTCACTGCCCTCAAAGAAAACGCCGGGACGTGTTTTGTCGTGCCGGGCGGGCAGCAGTACAAAGCGCCGGCAGCGCCTTTGCACCCGGAAGGCGACTGGTCGAACAGCGCGTTCTTCCTCGCCGCCGACGCACTTGGCAGCCGGGTAGAGATCACCGGCCTCGGGGAAAACTCCCCGCAGGGCGACAGGATCATCACCGACATCATCGCCGGCTGCAAACGGTACAGAGAAGCCCAGGCAACTGAACCTGCTGCCGGGCTCGCGTCGAGCCTCGGGTGGATGCCCAGCGAACTGCTCATCGATGCGGAGGACATCCCGGACCTTGTCCCTGTCCTCGCCGTCCTCGCCTGGGGCACCGGCACCCGCATGCAGATCATCGGCGCCGGCAGACTCCGCATCAAGGAGAGCGACCGGCTCGCTTCCGTCAAAGCTCTCATGGACGCGTTCGGATGTCCCTGCGAGGTCACGGAAGACGGACTGCTTCTCGCGCCGCACGCGCCGGAAGGTACGGACGGTGCATCTTATGGAACCGCTGCCGGTACGACGGCAGACGCACAACCGATCCTCGTCGACGGCATGCGCGACCACCGCATCGTGATGGCCGCCGCCATCGCGGCAACTGCCGCGGACCGTCCGGTCCACATCACCGGCAGCGACGCCGTCAACAAATCCTGGCCGCTGTTCTTCGACGCTTTCGCGTCGCTCGGCGGCAAAGTCCACTTTGCCTGAAAGGAGTCTTATGTCTGCGTGCAGGACGATCTCTTCGACATTCGGAAAACATATCCGCGTCACGGTCTTCGGCGGTTCTCATGAGCCGGAGATCGGTGTTGTCATAGAAGGATTCCCGGCGGGTTTTACGGCTGCCGATATCGATATGGAACAGCTCCGCGCCTTCCTCGCGCGGCGCGCCCCGGGCAGCACGCCCTACGGCACCGCCCGCAAAGAAGCGGACCTGCCGGTCCTGAAATGCGAAGACCCGCTGACCTTCGTGATCGAGAACAAAGATCAGCGTTCCGGCGATTACAAAGGACTTACGAATACCCCGCGCCCCGGCCATGCGGATTATACCGCCGGGCTGCGCTACAAAGATACCGTCAATATGGCGGGCGGCGGGCCGTTCTCCGGCCGTATGACCGCCCCGCTGTGCATCGCGGGCGGCATCGCCCTGCAGATTCTGGACAAAAAAGGCATCGCTGTCTCGGCTATGCTCCTGGAGGCGGGCGGTGTTGCGAGCACCTCTGCCGCAGGCCTCCCTCCGGCTGCGCCGGAAGATGATCCGATGTATCAGCGTATCCTCGCCGCCAAAGCGGACGGCGACAGCGTGGGCGGACGCGTACGCTGCACCGTGACCGGCATGCCGGCCGGCATCGGCGGCGCGTTGTACGATGGCCTCGAGAGCCTGATCAGCCCCATCGTGTTCGGCATCCCCGGCGTGAAAGGCGTTTCCTTCGGGGACGGGTTTGCTGTATGCGGACGGACCGGCTCCGAGAACAACGATGTATTCTGCTTCGCGGATGGCAGCGGAACAGCCGCAGACGGTACACCGGCTGTGAAGACGGTCACCAACCACGCGGGCGGCATTCTCGGCGGCATCTCGAACGGGATGGACATCGTCATGGACGTCGCGTTCAAACCCACCCCGACCATTGCGAAAGAGCAGCAGACCGTGGACCTTGCGGCGCGCAAAGAGACAGCACTCTCCGTGAAAGGCCGCCACGACCCATGCATCGCGGTCCGGGCTGTTCCCGTTGTGGAAGCGGCCATGGCGCTCGGTCTGCTCGACGCGCTGCTCGATCCGACGCTGGAGGACTGACCCATGAAGTGCGCCCTCGTCGGAAAAAGCATCGGCTATAGCTACTCGAAAGACATCCATGAAAAACTGGGTTTCTACGGGTATGATCTGTGCTCCGTCGCGCCGGAGGATCTTGACGCGTTCGCGGCAGCGCACCTGCGCGGCACCGTCCCTTGCGGCGGCACCGCGGACGAGCCGTACCTCGGCATCAATGTCACCATCCCTTACAAAAAAACGATCATGCCGCTCCTTGACGAAGTGGACGAACTCGCGGCCGCCATCGGCGCGGTCAACACTGTCTACCGCAGGGACGGCAAACTGACCGGCACCAACACCGACCTGTACGGATTTCTGTATATGCTGCGGGAAGCCGGTATTTCTCTGCGCGGCAAAAAAGTCCTCATCCTGGGCACCGGCGGTGCCTGTGCGATGGTCCGGTACGCCTGTCTGCAGGAAGGCGCGGCATCCGTCACACTCGCCACGCGCGACCGGACCAAGGCGGCGGAGCCTTGCGCGGTCAGCGCATACTGCACCTACGACGCCCTGCCTCAGGACACCCAGATCCTGATCAACACAACGCCGGTGGGCACGTATCCTGATGTGGACAGCTGCCCGGTGGATCTGTCCGACCCGTCCGTGCTGCCGCAGCTCGAAGGCGTTGCGGATCTCATCTACAACCCGGCAAAGACCACTTTGCTGATGGATGCGCAGGAACGCGGGATCCCCTGTACCGGCGGACTGCCGATGCTCATCGCGCAGGCAGTACAGGCAGCGGAGCGATTCCTCGAAGGCGCGCCGGCGGACGCGAAAGTGCAGCCCCTGACCGGCAAGGACACCATCATCCGCACGCTCACACAGGAGACCGCCCGCAGCAAACGCAATATCGTGCTGATCGGCATGCCCGGCAGCGGCAAATCTTCACTTGGCAGAGACATCGCCAAAGCCTGCGGGCTTGCCTTCCGCGACAGCGACCGCGTCATTGCGGAAACGACCGGCAGGAAACCGTCCGCGATCATCAGAGAAGACGGCGAGACAGCCTTCCGGAAGATCGAAAGCGCCGTGCTCGCGGATCTTGCGAAAGAACACGGGCAGGTCATCGCCACCGGCGGCGGCGTCGTGGAACGCGAAGAGAATATGCGCGCGCTCGCCCGCAACGGCCTCTTCATCTATCTGAAAAGAAAGCTGGACAACCTCGCCACGAAAGACCGTCCGCTCTCCAAAGACAGGGCGGCACTGGAAGCGCTGTCTTTGCGGCGCGGACCTGTCTACGCGAAATGGGCGGATATCACGATCGACAACGACCGCTACTACAAGGACACGCTGGCATATCTCATCAGGCGGCTCGGAAAAGAATAAGCGTTAAAAAACCGGTCGGATGACCGGTTCTTTCTTACACTTCCTCTGCCCTTTGGACCGGGCTGTTTTTATTTGAGCCCAAATCCCCGCTCGTAGAGGATCTCCTCCGTGTAGGAGTACGATCCGTCCCCGTTGGCACTGATCTTTGGGACCGCCACCGGCAGCGTACCCTGCGCCGGCGAAGCGCCGAAGATCACATCGAGTGCAGCCGCGGTGTTGGCATTGCAGGCTGCCGCACCGGTCTTCCCGCCCGTCGGGTCCGTATCGAGACCGGCTCCCATGTACGCCAGTACAATAGCGTCCGCCTCCTGATATCTGGCTGCGTCGTACGGCAGAAGACCGCTCACGACGATCAGGCGGCTGCCCTCCGGCAGGCTGTCTTTCGCTGCCCGGACCGCCTGGCTCTGGCTGGACGCATCATGCATGGAGGAAAGCCCCGTGGTGCTCAGGAACACGACCGCCGCATCCGCCTGCGGCAAAGCTTCCAGGCAGTCGCTGCTGCAGGCATATTGCTGCGCGCTGCTGTCATAGTACGTGCCGGTCGTGATCGCCGCGTCTTCCGGCAGGACACCCTGTTCTTTGAGCGCCGCGATCTCCGTATTGATGGCCGTTGCTTCGGCTTCCGATCTGCCCAGTATGACGATATTCCCGGCCGCGTCGAGCGGGATGGCTTCGTCGTTTTTGACGAGCGTCACACTGTGGAGCGCGATCGTCTTTTCAATAGCACGGTGCTCTTCCGAGCCAACGATATCTGTAACGGCCGGCCTTTCGCTGTCCGCCGTTTCTTCTGCGGCATCGCTGTCCGCGGCCTCATCTGCAGAGTCCGCTGTTCCCTCTGCGGCGTCCGCCTCCTCTTCAGCAGTCTCATTCAGCTCCAGGATGCCGTACTTCTCCTTGAGGCGGAGGATACGGGTCACGCTCTCATCGATGCGCGATTCCTCGATGGCCCCGCTCTCGACTTTCTCCACGAGACCGGCTATATACGCATCATAGAACGCCGCGCTGTCTGCGTCGTTGAGATCCGCCGGGAGCAGGAGCAGATCGCAGCCCGCGAGGATGACCTTCTCCGCGACGTTGATGCTGTAGGCAACGCCGCTGCCCGGGACCAGCCCTGCATCCTCGATCGCGCCCATCTCCAAGCCGTCCGTGATGATCACTCCGTCGTAGCCGAGGTCGCCGCGGAGGATCTCCGAGATGATCTGCGGTGACATCGTCGCCGGATAATACCCGGACGAGCCGTCCGCGAAGGTGACTGGTTCGTCGATCTCAGGGAATGTGATATGGGCGGTCATGATCATGTCCGCCCCGCCGTCGATGGCCGCCTTGAACGGTATGAGCTCCGCCGCCAGCAGGTCTTCATAGGTCTTTTCGATCGTCGGCGTGCCGGTATGGCTGTCGACACCGGTATCGCCGTGGCCGGGGAAATGCTTGACCGTCGCGATGACGCCCTGCCCCTGCAGGCCGTTTGCATAGCAGAGGCCGAGCAGCGCGACCGTCTCGGGATCGTCCGAGAACGACCGCACCCCGATGACCGGATTGGACGGATCGTTGTTGACGTCGATATCCGGCGCGAAATCCAGATTGAAGCCAAGCGCGTGCAATTCCTCACCGATGACCGCACCTGCCGCATAGGCGTCGTACCTGCCGGGCGAGCCCGGAGAACCAAGCGACAGCGGTTCCGCTGTGCCCGCCGCACCGATGGCCATGTTGCCGGGCATGCGTGTGCCGCCCGCCAGACGCATGACAAAACCGCCCTCCGCATCCACCGCCATAAAGTAAGGGATGGATACGGATGCGCCGCTCTTCGCATTGTTCTCCTGCAGGGCGGCCGTGAGCGCCGCGGTCTGCGCGGGGTCATGGATATTGTTGTCAAAGAGGATGAGCCCGCCGTACTGGTGGCGCTTAAGCGCCTCGGAAAGTGCGGGGGCGCCTTTAAGATCCGTCACCGCGGTGCCGTCCCACGCCCGGATCGATGGGATGATCATCTGCGAGATCTTCTCATCCAGCGTCATGCGGTCCACGACTGCTGCGATGTCCGCGTCCGTTACACTTTCTCCGGATGTCTCTTCCGTTTCAGCTGCATTCTCCTGCGATGCCGCGTACGAAAACACGGCGCCGTTCTGCCAGCAGAACAGCCCCGCCAAAAGACAGCTCAGAAGAACGAGTGCCGTGAGCCTTTTTGCTGCCCTGTGCAGTCCGGTGTTGCGCATACGCAAGTCCTCTTCAAAAGGTTACTTTTTCGTGAATAAATACGTTGTGGCCGTACGCATATTGACGACATCCATCTTCGTCGCGTCGTCGTTCAGGAACCCGTAATACGGGACGACCGGATCGTCAAACGTATAGGGCTCGCCGTCCATGATGACCGTCTGGTGGTCGAGCGTATAGACAACGAGATCGTCGAGTTCGCGGTCCGGGTCGCCGGTCCCGATCAGACGGTCGAGTTCTTCGGCAGTGACACCGTACTCCGTAAGATCGTCGACCAGAAAGTCATAGGCCGCCTGTCCGCGGTGCGCTACATACGGTCCTTCAAACCGGTCGCCGTCATGGACGCCTTCGGTGCGGTACCAGTGAAGGATGCCGTCGTCGCCGAACACGAGCTCGGAACCGTCGCCGGCCGTCCATGTCGTGCCACTGAATGTCTCTTCGCCGTACTTGGCAGGATCCGGCTTATCGCCGCCCCCGCCGATATTGAACGAGAACGAGCAGCCTGTCAGCGCAAGACCGGTGATCAGGAGCAGGCACAGAGCCAATATGGATGCTGCGTAACGGTGCTGTCTGTCTGCTTTCATAGGTCTTCCTCCTGCCATGCGGTCTGCCCGCGCTGTGTTTCGTATGTGCGTTCAGTATATCGCAGAATCGCTCTCCGCACCAGTCACCGCCCGGAATGTGCTCCTTCCAAAGCATCTATACCCTCTGCCTGCCGCTTCTCACAAAAACTCCACACCTTTAAAATTCCCCTTGCAAAACCCTGCGCAAAGTTATATAGTAGTTGAGTACCGCGAGAGCGGTCACCCGACCCATTTGGGGCATTAGCTCAGCTGGGAGAGCGCCAGGTTCGCAATCTGGAGGTCACGGGTTCGATCCCCGTATGCTCCACCAACAAAAGCCCGCAGTTTCAACGGCTGCGGGTTTTTTCTTTGAAATTTCAACGTTTTTGTGTGTGTTTTCTTTGCCTTTTATCGTGTGTTATCGTGTGCCTTTACACCTTAAAAACGGCTATTGATACAAAACTTTTGTGGTAAATTTGTGGTAAATTTTCAGCCAAAAACCGCCCATATAACCGCCCTGGAAGCAATACCGGCAGGAACCGCCCTTTTCAAAAAAACGGCGTGTGTAAATTCAACGCTGACGCCCGCTGCGTGCCTGAGGGGGTGTGAGGGGGTCACTCCCCACCTCTTCAAATCGCCGATTTAAGACACGAAAATAACGCAAGGATAGACAGCACCTTATTAATAAAAAAACCGCTCAGAACGCAAAGCAGAGCCACGAGCAAAGCGCGTTGCCCCGTCAATCTTCGTCAAGTCCTGAGCGCGTCCG
>JAILFI010000111.1 GCA_024697655.1 Clostridiales bacterium | reverse complement strand
CGTCTTTGGCAACCTGCCGTTCCAGGACTTCCGGCAGCCGCACGTCGATGCGTTCGTCCGCCATCAAGTCTTCGCGCATTTTCTTCGGCAGATCCGTCATGTCCGTGAACACAGAGCCCTTCTGCAAGCCTTGCGATTCCTCGTAAAGGTGCTTGAACACCTGACTGCCGCGGAAAGCCGGGTATCCTAAAGCGGAGAATGCTTGCCGCATCTCCGCTTCAGTCATGCCGTATAATTCGATTTTGCTGGATGTGTTTTCCTGCATGGTCTTTCTGTGTCTTACATCTTCTCGACGTCGATGCCGGTGACGTGACCGTTGATCTTGAAGGACGGTGCATCCTCCTTGTCTTCGATCGCCACGGCAAGCGTTTCTTTCATGATGTACTCTTTATGCAGTTCGACCGCCTTGGCGACTTCTTCATCCGCGTGCAGATAGATCGTGATGTTGTCCATCATGTCGAAGTCCTTCTGCTTTCTGAGCTGCTGGACTTTGCTGACCACCTCACGCGCCAGACCTTCGTTGACGAGGTCTTCGGTGAGCGTTGTGTCGAGGATGATGAAGACATTGTTCTCCATCGCGACGGAGAAGCCTACCTTGGCGTCGATGCGGACATCGAGCATATCATTGGTGATCTCGACCTTTTCGCCGGACAGTTCGACTTCGTAGCTCTCTTTGCCCATGAAGTCCGCCGGATCCGCCTTCGCGAGCACGCCTGCGAATTCCTTGATCCTGCCGCCCAGTACAGGCCCTGCGACCTTGAAGTTCGGCTTGAGGCTGAAGTTCATATAGGCGCCAAGATCATCCGCGAACTCGACCTTCTTGATGTTGAGTTCTTACATGATCAGCGGAGACAGGTCTTCGATCAGGTCTTTGTACTTGCCGTCGACCAGTGCTTCGGACAGCGGCTGACGGACCTTGATCTTTTCCTTTTCGCGGACGCCGCGGCCCAGGCCGGTCAGCGTACGGACAAGGTCCATTCTCTCCTCGACCTTCTTGTCGATCATCGCTTCATCCGCCTTCGGATAGTATGCGATGTGGACTTCTTCACCGGTCAGGTTCTCGTAGATCTCAGCGGAGAGGAACGGTGCGAACGGCGCCATCAGTCTGGCGACGCCGGTCAGCACTTCGTAGGTCGTCTTGTAGACAGACTTCTTGTCGTCGTCCATCTCCTCGCCCCAGAATCTTCTTCTCGCGCGGCGGATGTACCAGTTGGACAGATCCTCGACGACGAAGTTCTGGATCTTTCTGACGGCTTTCATGTGGTCGTAGTCGTCCATCTCAGCGGTGACTTCCTGGATGAGGCTGTTGTACTTGCTGAGGATCCACCGGTCGAGTTCGGGCAGTTCGCCGTCGACGGTCAGATTGGCTGCGTCGACGCCGTCCTGGTTGGCGTACAGCACGAAGAAGTTGTAGACATTCTTCAGGGTGCCGAAGAACTTGCCGACGATCTCCACGAGGCCGTCTTCGTCGAATTTGGTCGGCGACCATGCCGGCGAGGTGTACAGCAGGTACCATCTCGTGGCGTCCGCACCGTACTTGTCGAACATCTCGAACGGGTTGACCGTATTGCCGACATGCTTGGACATCTTCTTGCCCTCTCTGTCGAGGATCAGGTCGTTGACCAGAACGTTCTTGTACGGCGACTTGCCCATGATGAAGGTGGAGATAGCCATCAGCGAGTAGAACCAGCCGCGTGTCTGATCGATGCCCTCGCAGATGAAGTCCGCCGGGAACAGTTCTTCGAAATCGTCTTTGTGTTCGAATGGATAGTGCCACTGCGCATACGGCATGGAGCCGCTGTCGAACCAGCAGTCGATGACTTCCGGGATGCGGGTCATCGTGCCGCCGCACTTGCTGCAGGTCAGATGGACATCATCCACATACGGACGATGGAGTTCGATATCGCTGGTGATGTCTTCCTGCGCACGGTCCGCCAGTTCCTGACGGGAACCGACGCACTCGATATTGCCGCATTCGCAGCGCCAGATCGGGATCGGGGTGCCCCAGTAACGGTTACGGGAGATCGCCCAGTCCTTGACGTCAGCGATCCAGTTGCCGAAGCGCTTCTCACCGACGAAGTCCGGATGCCATTTGACAGTGTTATTGTTGGCAACAAGCTGATCCTTCAGCTTGGTCATCTCGATGTACCAGCTGGGCTTCGCGTAGTAGACCAGCGGGGTGCCGCAGCGCCAGCAGTGCGGATAGTTGTGCGCGATCTTCTGGCGGGCGAACAGCTTGTTCTCAGCTGCGAGCGTCTTGATGATCTCGATGTCAAGACCATCCTCCATGATGAAGCGGCCGTCCCAGGGGGTCCCGATGAACTTGCCCTGCTCATCGACCGGGTTGACCACGGGCAGACCGTACTGCTTGCCGCAGTTGTAGTCGTCTTCACCGAAGGCCGGCGCGGTATGAACGATACCGGTACCGTCTTCCATGCTGACGTAGTCCATGCACGTCACATAGAACGCCTTGCCGTCGACCTTGACGTAGTCCATGTACTGTTCGTATTCCATGTACTCGAGGTCTTTGCCCTTCATTTCCTCGACAACTTCGTACTTGCCTTCACCCAGGACCTTGTCGGCCAGTGCTTTCGCGACATAGAAGTAGTTGCCTTCCTCATCGCCCTCCAGCATCTTCGCCTTGATGTAGTCGAAGTCGGGGCCGACAGTCAGCGCGACGTTGGACGCAAGGGTCCATGCGGTGGTCGTCCAGGCGAGGAAGTATTCGTTGTCCGTGCCCTTCTTCTTGAATTTGCAGGTCAGGGTCTGGACATTGACTTCTTTGTAGCCCTGCGCGACTTCGTGGGAAGCCAGGCCCGTGCCGCAGCGCGGGCAGTACGGCAGGATCTTGTGCCCTTCATAGATCAGACCGGCTTTGAAGAACTGGTCGATGACCCACCAGACGGACTCGATGTAGTCGTTGTTGAGCGTGATGTACGGATCGTCCATGTCGACAAGGAATCCCATGCGCTCAGACATATCGCGCCACATACCCTCGTAGGTGAAGACGGACTCCTTGCACTTTTTGTTGAATGCTTCGATGCCGTACTTCTCGATATCCTGCTTGCCGCTCATGCCGAGCTGCTTTTCGACTTCGATCTCGACCGGCAGACCGTGGGTGTCCCAGCCAGCCTTACGGTTGACCTTGTAGCCCTGCATGGTCTTGTAACGGCAGACGCTGTCCTTGAGAGTACGCGCGATGACATGGTGGATGCCCGGCTTACCGTTCGCCGTAGGCGGCCCTTCATAGAAAATGAACGTCGGCTGGCCTTCTCTGGCATTGACGCACTGGGCAAGAAGATCCTCTTCTTTCCATTTCTTTACCTGTTCGTTCTGTACTTCTGCAACAGGCAGATCCGATAGGTTTTTGTACATAAGTTCTGTCTTTCCTTTCTGCGGCAAAGCACCGCCGGCTGTGTCCGGGTCCTTTTTCAGAAACCGCTGCGCGGCCTCTGCATCACTCACAAAAAAAACCCCGACCCGAAAATAACTTCAGATCAGGGACGATCGTGCTGACCGCGGTACCACCCTGCTTGCAAGCGATCGTTCTCTGTAATCGCTGCCGCTCATTTGATGCAGGCTCGGGGTTGATTAAGTCCGTCATCGCCCGCTGCGTTATGCTGTTGTCCGTACGCAAACGCGCACGTTGAAATTATACGGATGAACCGTTGCAATGTCAAGCATTTCCTTGACTTTGCAGCGGAGTCTGCCTATGATGAAATTGAAAAGTGTACAGGAGGTACAAGTTTTGACTTATCCAAGAGATATCGACCCGAATACCGATCCGGCCATCCTCTCCCGCAGGGAGCGCAAAAAACTCAACCAGCAGTACGCGATCATCCGCGCGGCGCTGGATCTGTTCCGGGAAAAAGGCTACGACGAGACCGCCGTCAGCGAGATCGCTGAGAAGGCGGACATTTCCTATACGACTTTTTTCAATTACTTCCCCACCAAAGAGAGTCTGCTGAGCGCCATCCAGGAGATGGAGATCAAGGACCTCGCCGAGGTCGCGGACCTTCGTTTTGAAGGCGAGTCCTCCATCGAGGTGGTTCTGGAAGGTGTATTCAAAGAGTGGGTCTTCGACTCGCTGAACAACCGCAACACCATTGTCCGTGTCCAGGAATCGCTGATGCACCAGAACGGCGCCCCCTTCCTGACACCGATCGAGCAGCTCCTGCGCAGCATCGTGATCCACGGGATCGAAAACGGCGACTTTAAAAAAGACACCGATCCGCAGCTGATCAGTGTCCTTCTGTCCGGACTGCACGACGCTCTGGTCATCAACCGCAGAGAG
This sequence comes from Clostridiales bacterium, assembly GCA_024697655.1. The sequence continues at coordinate 8,684 of JAILFI010000111.1, read as the reverse complement.
GACCTGCTCGACAGCGGGTTCGAGGCCATCATCGCCCCGGTCCGCGCCTGAGTCCGGCCGTCCGGCGGGACGGCGTCCGTTTTTCTTTCCGAAGACAGAAAAAGATGCTCACTGGATGAGCATCTTTTTGATATACTTGTCGATCTCTTCCCGCGGCGTTTCATGCCCGCGGATATAGACCCATTCGTAGACATCGAGGATCACGTCCGAAGTGACCTGCGCCATAAGTTCCTGCGGGATGTCGTACCCGTCGTAAACGCCGGACTCATAGATATACCTGCAGACCTCGGCACGGAAGTACTCCTCATACAGACGGACGAATGTACTGCCGGGCGGATTCCTGCGCAGGATCCTGGCAAGGTGTGCCTGCTGTTCCTCCGCGTTGTCGAAAAAGCGGTCGATGATCCGCATATAGTCCTGCGGCACTGCCTCGCCGTCGAAGAACGCCGGGCGCAGGTCCGTGACCGTGAACACGTACTGCAGCAGATCGTATTTATCCTCAAAGTAGTTGTAGAACGTCGCCCGCGGGATCATGCTCTTTTCGCAGAGTTCCTTGGTCTGGATCTGGTCGAAACTCTTCTTTTCCAGCAGTTCCTCCATCGCTGTCTGCAGGGCTTTGAGCGTGCGTTTCGCGCCGATCGTGAGCGGTTTGTCCGTATTGAGTTTCATGGGTGTTCTCCTTTTCCGCAGCCTGCAGGGTCTCTTCCGGCTGCCTTGCCGAGACACAGATCCGTTTCTGTCCAAATTCGGACACAGCGCTGTCCGTGATGCTGGCATCGCTGCGTTTCTTATATTATATTTACCACAGAAAGAAGAACACAGGCAAGTATTTAGACACATGTCTTAATCGGAAAACGAAGATCAAACTACCGAATGAATAAGAAAGGAGTTCCATCATGAAAAAGAATACCGAAAAGAAAACCACACCCATCATCGTCGAGATGACCCATCCGTACTTCCGGACTGCCGCCGACCGACGCGCATTCTGCAAAGCGATGACATATGCAGCCGTCGCTCCCGTCGTGCTCCGCAAGTAGCAGTCCCCTTCCTAAGACAGGCATCAAAAGAAGCACCGGTATCCTGCCGGTGCTTTTTCAGTCCTCTAAAAACCTCTCCTGCAGTTGTGTTTTCAGGACAGCATCTATCCCGAGCGCTTTTTCTATATAGCCGTCCATCCCGCCGTAATGCTCTCCGGCGGCTTTGTACGACTCCAGCAGATACTCTTTGTGCGCCAGAAACATGTAGTCCAGCGACGCGCGCATCACTTTCGTCATGCCGCCCGCCTGCTTGCCGATCATCGGATAGATCCACTCGATCTCCCGCGCCAGTCCCCGGTTGGTCTTCATATAGTCCTCCAGGATCGTTTCCAGGTCCGCTCCGAGGATCTCGAGGACGATGGCGGTTGCAAAGCCTGCCCGGTCTTTTCCTGCTGTACAGTGCCAGAGCAGCGCTTTCTCACGCGGTGCGAAGAGCAGCTTCACAAAGCTGCTGTAACACTGTCTCGCGTGTTCCGACGTGACGAACAATTGATAGTTTTCCATCATATGGCGCCGTGCCCCTTCTGGATCGAGCAGATACGTCTCGATCTCGCTGCGGTCCGCCTCTTCTTCCCTTGTGATCCCGGCTGTCATGCTCTCCAGCACCGGCATCGGATGATGCGGCACTCCTTCGAAAACCGGATCCGGATGGACCTGCTGCTCCTTCAATGTGCGGAAGTCCACGATCTCACCCACCACATCTCTGAGCACGGCAAGGTCCCGCGCAGGTGCGATCGACAGATGACTGCTGCGGATCAGCATTCCCGGACGGATCGTCCGTCCGTCTTTCATTTTTAAACCGCCCAGATCGCGGGTGTTTTTGAGCCGCTCAAATTCCATGTTTTACTCTCTCCTCTGCCCGTTTCTTTGTCTATCATAGCATAAACGCCTGTCGTTTCTCACGGAATTGCATTATACTGAAAGCAGTTTTTCAAGGATCGATACACGCATGCAATATATTATCGGAGCTCTGATCATCGGCTATATCATCTTCATTGTACTTGGCGTCAGAATGGGACACCGTCCTTTGGCTGTCATGCGCATGAGCCTCAACGGAGTCAGAACGACCATCGCACTGCTCCTCGTCCTCCTTCTCATCGGCATTCTGACGGGCACCTGGCGAAGCGCGGGTACGATCGTGACCATTGTCTGGTACGGCGTACAGCTGATCCGGCCTCCTCTTTTCCTGCTCATCACGTTCCTGCTGACCTGCCTGCTCAGCTACGCGCTGGGAACCTCTTTCGGTGTTGCGGGAACAGCCGGTGTGATTTTCATGACCATCGCACGCAGCGGCGGCGTCGATCCCATCCTGACCGCCGGCGTCGTCCTGTCCGGCATCTATTTCGGAGACCGGACTTCCCCGGCCTCTTCAACAGCTTTCACAGTTGCCGCCCTCACCGGTACGGACCTTTATACAAATGTGAAGAACATGCTCCGGACGGGGTTCATCCCATGGCTGCTCTGTCTGGTTTTCTACACGTATCTGTCCGTCACGCATCCCGTTTCCTCGATCGATCCAAACGTCCTGCGCGCCTTTGAAGACACCTTCTCCCTCTCTCCCTGGACGCTTCTTCCGGCTGCGGTCATCCTGCTCTTCCCGCTTCTGAAGATCCACATTGCCGTAACACTCTCCGCAAGTATCGCGGCTGCCGGCGCTGCCGCGCTCACTGTACAGCACGTGCCTGTCACCGAGTTTCTCCGTGCGGCGATCCTCGGTTATGCATCTCCGGATCCGGCTGTGGCCGGGATCCTGAACGGCGGCGGACTGCTCTCCATGCTCAGTACGGTCGTCATCATCACCATCGCCTGCAGCTACACCGGTATTCTGGACGGTACCGGTATGATCCGGACGGTCCAGGCACGTATCGAACGGCTGGCGGCGCGGATCGGACTGTTCCCTGCGATGATCCTACTCTGCCTTGTTTCCGCTTCGGTCTTCTGCAACCAGATCATGGGCATCCTGCTGAGCAGGGATCTGCTGCGGTCGAGCTACGAAAAACAGGGGATCCCGAAGGAATCCTTCGCGCTCGACATTGAGAACACCGCGATCACACTGCCGGCGCTGATCCCCTGGTGCATCCTGTGCAGCGTCCCGCTGGCGCTCCTGGGCGTTTCGTATGCGGCGGTCCCGTTCGCGGTCTACGTCTACGCCGTCCCGCTGGTCAACCTTGCTGCAAAGCGGCTGCAGAAGAATCGCTGAAAAACGGTGCCACGAAAAAAGCGAGCCCCCGTCCGGGCGGCTCGCCTTTTTTATTTCGTAATCGCCCTGCAGACCCGACTAGTCGTCTGCTCTGAGCAGATTGATGCGGCCCTGGTTGTCGATCTCATAGACCTTGACGCGGACGTGATCACCGATGTTCATGACATCTTCGACCTTCTCGACTCTGCCTTTCGCCATCTTGGAGATGTGCAGCAGGCCTTCTTTGCCCGGCAGGACTTCGATGAACGCGCCGAAGTTCATGATGCGCTTGACTTCACCGTCGTAGGTCTCTCCGACTTCGACTTCCTTGACCAGCAGTTCGATCTCGCGGATCGCGGCATTCGCGGCATCCATGTCAGGCGATGCGACGAAGACGGTGCCGTCGTCGTTGATGTCGATCTTGACGCCGGTCTTGTCGATGATGCCGTTGATGGTCTTGCCGCCCGGGCCGATGATGATGCGGACTTTGTCCGGATCCACCTGCAGGGTCAGGATACGCGGTGCCCACTTGGACAGTTCCGCTCTCGGAGCCGGGATCTCAGCCAGCATCTCGTTCATGATGAACATGCGGCCTTCTCTTGCCTGGCTCAGCGCCGCAGACAGGATCTCGCGGTCGATGCCGTGGATCTTGATGTCCATCTGGACAGCGGTGACACCCTTCGCCGTACCGGTGACCTTGAAGTCCATGTCGCCGAGGAAGTCTTCCATGCCCTGAATGTCGGACAGGATAACGGTCTTTCTGGAGCCGTCTTCCTCTTCTCTGGTGATCAGACCCATCGCGATGCCGCTGACGGGTGCCTTGATCGGAACACCGGCATCCATCAGAGCCATGGTGCTGCCGCAGGTGCTGGCCATCGAGGAACTGCCGTTGGAGGACAGGATCTCGGAGACCACACGGATGGCGTACGGGAATTCTTCGACACTCGGCAGGACCGGCAGAAGCGCTCTTTCAGCAAGCGCGCCGTGACCGATCTCACGTCTTCCCGGGCTGCGGATGGGCTTCGCCTCACCGACGGAATACGGCGGGAAGTTGTAGTGATGGATGTATCTCTTCTCGGTCTGTTCGCCGATGCCGTCGATCCTCTGGCCGTCGCCGACGGGAGCCAGGGTGCAGACGGACAGCGCCTGGGTCTGGCCTCTCTTGAACATGCCGGTGCCGTGGGCTCTCGGCAGTACGCCGGTGTCGCACCAGATCGGACGGATCTCTTTCGGGGTACGGTTATCCGGACGGATGTTGTGGTCGAGGATCAGGCTTCTGACCTGCTCCTTGGTGATGTTGTACAGAACAGCATCGATGTCGCCGGCATTGTCCGGATAGATCTCTTCAAAGTGTTCTTTGGTCTCGGCTTCGACAGCGTCCATGTTCTCGAGACGGGCGAGCTTCTCCTGGGTGAGGACCGCTTCGCGCATTTTGTCGGTCGCGTATTCGCGGACCGCGTTGTCGATGTCTTCGGGGACCTTGTGCAGATCGACTTCCTGCTTGGGTTTGCCGACTTCCGCCACGATCTCGTTGATGAACGCGACGATCTTCTTGATTTCTTCATGACCGAAGAGGATCGCGTCGAGGATGACGTCTTCCGGTACTTCCTGCGCACCGGCTTCGACCATCATGACCGCGTTGTCGGTACCTGCCACGTACAGGGACAGGTCGCTCTTGGCTCTCTGTTCGCTGTCCGGGTTGATGATGAATTCGCCGTCGACTCTGCCGACAAGGACCGCGCCTGTCGGGCCGTCCCACGGGATGTCGGAGATCGCGATCGCGCAGGAGCTGCCGATCATCGCGGCGATCTCGCTCGGTGCGTCGTGATCCATGCTCATGACGGTCGCGACGACCTGCACGTCATTGTAGTAGCCCTTCGGGAACAGCGGACGCAGCGGACGGTCCATCAGACGGGAGAACAGGATCGCCTGCTCGCTGGGTCTGCCCTCTCTCTTGAGGAATCCGCCGGGGATACGGCCGACCGCATACATTTTCTCTTCATAGTTGCAGGACAGCGGGAAGAAATCGATGTCCGGGCGGGGCTCCTTGGACGCGACGACGGTCACGTTGACCACCGTATCGCCGTAACGGACCCATACCTGGCCGTTGGTCTGCTCGCAGACCTTGCCGATCTCCAGCTCGAGGAGCTTGCCGCCTACTGCGGTACGAAATGTCTTGTAATCTTCAAACTTCATTTTAACAACTACCTCCTGTTAAAATCATTCTTCTGCGCACCGGCTCGTCCGGCCGCATATATGAAAAGCGAAGCGGTTCACGCCTCGCTTTATCATCAAGTCTTATTTTCTCAGACCCAGTCTTGCGATCAGAGTTCTGTATCTCTCCAGATCCTTTTCCTTCAGATAGTTGAGCAGGTTCTTTCTCTGACCTACCATCTTCAGAAGACCTCTTCTGGAGTGATGGTCCTTCTTGTGGACCTTGAGGTGCTCGTTCAGGTCGTTGATTCTGTAGGTCAGGATCGCAACCTGGACTTCCGGGGAACCGGTGTCGCCTTCTTTGAGGCCGTACTCTTTGATGATTTCTGCTTTTTTAGCCTGATCGATCATGTTCTTTCTCCTTTTCTTCATTCGCCTGTACTGAGTTTCCGTCGGAGTGTCGTAAAACCAGGTACAGGTAGTTACGCTAACGATTTAATTTACCACGTAAAACGGGAGAAAGCAAGTGTTTTCTTTCTCCCGTCCATGATCTTTATGAATGATTCCCGGGGGCGGTTTCTCAAGGAATCGCTTCCCGCCATTCTTCCGCCCTATTCGGAGTCGTTGGTCAGCTTCGCTTTATCCAGCAGGAAGAAGACCAGACCGAGGATCATGCCGACGATCGTCGCCAGGCACATACCGGTCAGCTTGACGTTGCCGATCTGGACGAACGCGCCGGACAGACCAGTGATGAAGACGACCGAGGAAAGCGCCAGATTGCGCGCCTTGGAGTAGTCTACCTTTTCATCGACCAGAAGACGCAGGCCGGAGGCAGCGATCATGCCGTACAGCAGGAAGCTGACACCGCCCATGACCGGCGCCGGAATGCTCATGATGAGACCGGACGCTTTGCCGATGAAGGACAGGACGATCGAGAAGACCGCCGCGCCGCCGATGACCCAGACACTGTAGACCTTGGTGATGGCCATGACGCCGATGTTCTCGCCGTAAGTCGTGGTCGGAACGGAACCCATCAGGCCGGACAGCGTTGTGGAGATGCCGTCGGAGATGAGGGATCTGTGCAGACCGGGGTCTTTCAGCAGGTCGCGGCCGACGATCTCGGAAGTGACGACCTGGTGGCCGATGTGCTCGGAGATGACGACGAGCGAAGCAGGGATGATGATCAGGATCGCATCGAGGCTGAACTTCGGATGCATGATGTTGGGCATCGCGAGCCATGTCGCGTCATGGACTGACGAGAAGTCGACGATCCCCAGCGCGAGCGCTACGAAATACCCGACGACGATGGAGATCAGGATCGCGATGGCGGCGGCAAATCCTCTGTAGAGGATCTGACCGAAGACCGCCAGCAGCAGCGTCACGACGAAGACAATGACCAGTTTCGGATCGATGTGATCATATCCGGACGCCTCGTTGAGGATGATGCCGCCGTTCTGCGCCGCGCTGCCTGCCAGTTCCAGACCGATCAGAGCAACGATCGGCCCCATGGCTGCGGGCGGCAGGACAATGTCGATCCAGTGGACGCCGACGAACTTGATCAGGATCGCGACTGCCATGAATATGCAGCCGGTGATGACAAATCCGCCGAGCGCGTACTGATACCCCAGATTCGGATCGTTGATGACCAGCAGCGCCGGACTGATGAAGGCGAAACTGGAGCCGAGGTATGCCGGGCTCTTTCCCTTTGTGACAAAGATGAAGATCAGCGTGCCGATGCCGTTCATCAGAAGCGCAATGGCGGGACTGATGCCGAGCAGGTACGGGACCAGAACGGACGCACTGAACATGGCGAACGTGTGCTGGATACTGAGGGGGATCCCCTTTCCGAGAGGCACTCGTTCGTCGACCTGAATGATCTCGTTATTCTTACTCATGACTACTCCTGTATGGTTCAGATAGAGATATGTGCGATGGCTGCCTTTGGGCTGTACCATCTTTTTTAGGATACCCTTGAGAGGCTTTTCAGTCAATGCATAAACCGTCTAAAAAAACACAATATGTGTATAAAAAACCCGCACCAGGTGCGGGCTTGCTACCATATCAGCGAATGCTCAGATCCCGTGATAAGCGCGCGCATTTGCGCAGTCGCGGGCGATCTGCGCCTGCAGGGCTTCCAGACCGTCAAAACGGGTCTCAGGCCGCGTCATCTTGAGGAATTCGACCCGGATGTCCTGTCCGTACATATCGCGGTCAAAATCGAAAATATGCGTTTCCACGTTCTTTGCGTACGTGCCGATCGTGGGCTTGACGCCGATGTTCGTCACGGCCGGATACCGCCTCCAGACGAACGGATACCCCGTCTGTTCCGCTTCCTGCAGGTCCGCCAGTTCCTCGACGAGACAGTTTGTCACGTAGACGCCGTTGGGCGGCGTCACCATCGTCTCATCCACAAGCAGGTTGCATGTCGGGAAACCGATCGTTCTGCCGATCTCGTTGCCGTGCACCACCGTCCCGTTCAGCGAATAGGGACGCCCCAGAAACGCATCGCAGGCTTCGATATTGCCCACCTCGATGCACTCCCGGATCAGCGTCGAACTGACGATCCTGCCGTTCACCCTGACCGGATCGAGCACGTGGACCTCCCGGCCCCGTGCCGCGCCTTCCTTCTTCAGCAGCCGGACGTCACCGCCCGCCTTGTAGCCGAATGTATAGTTGAAACCGCAGAAGATCTCCTGCGCGCGGAATGCGCCGAAGAGCAGTTCCTCGATGTAGCTCAGAGGCTCCATCGCGCAGATATCCCAGGTGAACGGGATATCGAAGAGGATATCGACCCCCAGATCCTCGATGATCCGCTGCTTTTCCTCCGGATAGAGGATGTTCTTCACTACATCCTCCCCCGCCAGCAGATTGCGCGGGTGGTTGGAGAACGTAAAGACCGCGCTGGCAAGGTTTTTCTCCCTGCCGGCTGCGACCGCGCGCCGGATCAGTTCCTGATGACCTCTGTGTACGCCGTCGAAATTGCCGAGCGCGATGGCGGTCCGTTCCTTTATGTCGATGTCATTCAAGTCGTGGTAAACGATCATATGCTCTTCGCGGGTCTTATCCGCGCGTCCATTCTTCTTTGATCTCAGGTGCCAGCACTTTATGCGCTTTCACCGTTCCTGCCTGTGCATCGTAGTGGGCCATCCCGAGGAACCGTCCGTCTCCGAAAACACGCACGAGGACGGTGCCGTCTTCCACGTCCGGCCGGTTTCCGCCCGCTGCTTCTGTTTCGGTATATGGCGCCGGTGCTCCCCGCAGCAGTTTCCCGTTCAGAAAATCCATCCCCCGCTGCCGGTCCAGATCGATCCGCG
>JAILFI010000106.1 GCA_024697655.1 Clostridiales bacterium | reverse complement strand
TCACCCTGACCGGCGTCATCATTTCCAACCGCGCGGAATGATCTGTTCGGACACAGCGGCGCAGCGGTCAGAATGATCCATTCAGACACAAACCAGCACGGCGAGGCGGAATCCTAACAAAACCTTAAGATTTAACTAAATAAGAATATAGAAATTGCAAAGGCGCTGTTTATCAGCGCTTTTTATTATGGTAACGACTAAAAGAATATCCCAAGGAGGGTTTCGAAATGAAAGATATCAATGAAATGAAAGAAACGGTCGCCGCAGAGGCGCAGCAGGCGGAATCGCCGGAAGTGACCGCGGCGGCGCTGGATGCCGAGCAGGAATCACCGGAAGCCCCGGCCGCCGAGTCCCCCGCGACGGAATCGCCGAGCACCGCTGCACCAGCCCCCGCCAAAGGCGGCGCCGGCAAAAAGATCCTCGCCGTGGTCGCCGGCCTGATGCTTCTGCTCAGCACCGCCAGTTCCGTCATGTTCCTGATGGATAAATTCGGCGGCGGTGAAGACGGCGAATTCGGTCCGACCAGAGAGGACGGCGTCGTCATCGCGGACGAGTACACGATCGAATCGACCCTGCCCATCTCCGACGCTTATAAGAGCGGCGACACGGACAAACTCGACGACCGCCAGAAGCAAGTCCTCGACGCCGCGTCGAAGGTCATCGATGAAGTCATCACCGACGGCATGAGCGATTACGAGAAAGAAAAGGCCATTTACGAATGGATCGTCAAGAACGTGCCCTTCGACAACGGCATGACGACGCTCATCAACAAAAGCCAGGCACAGCCGGAATGCGACGGCCAGCCCTCGGGCGAATCGGAAACCGAAACCACCGTCACGACGGACGGCGATGTGAACGGCGATGCGGATGCCGGCACCCCGTATGGCGCGCTGATCAAACACCGTGCGGTCTGCGCCGGCTACGCGACGACCTTCCGTATGTTCATGCAGATGCTCGACATCGAATGCATGGTCGTGCACAGCACCGACCTCATCCATTCCTGGGACCTCGTCAAGATCGACGATCACTGGTACCACGTCGACATCTACAGTGATGTGGACAGTGCTCTGTACGGCAACTTCAACCTGAACGACGAGATGATGATGCAGGATTGGGATCGGGAGTTCTTCCCGGCGGCGGATTCGCTGGCTGCCAACCCGGCGTACAAAGAGCGCGTCACCTGCAAGAGCGTTTACGACATCCCGGCTGCGATCCGCAGCGCCCTCAACGACCACAAAGGCGCGCTGATCATCGAATTCACCGAAGCCCCGTCGGCCGAAGACCAGCAGCTCGCGATCTTCATGGTCAGTGCGATCTCGATGGATCTCAGCTACGACAACGCCCTGCGCGCATCGGTCTACGACGGCCGCTGGATCAACGCGGACGGCGAGACCACCCCGCGCCTGTTCACACTGGACATCATGTACTCGGATGACGATACGGACACCTCCGCGCAGGCGGCCGATCTGCTCGATGAGACGACCCGCGACAAAGCGACCAAAGCCCTGCAGGATGCGTTCGGCGATCTGTCCGAGTATATCCGCATCGAAGACGGTGTATACTAGTGCCGTGGGTATCAGCACCGCGCAAAATAGAACCACGCAAAGGAGACGACAATGAATCGAGTTGATCATAAAGGAAACGCTTCGTACAGTCTGCGCATCGTTCTGCTGGCGCTGCTGCTCGTGTTCGTCCTGGAGCTCACCGGCTGCGGCGGGTCCGGCGGCGACGGCGGTGAAGCGGCCGTGGACATGGGCACGCTGCAGGAGCAGATGCTCACCGCGTATCAGGATGCCGGGGACAGCCCCGCGGCCATGGACACCGTGACCGAGGAGAGCGATTCTCCGGAAGCCCTCCTGGCGACCGTGACGGACATCGAACTGAAGGACGTCGAACACTTCTTCATCAGCTACTCCACGGAAGGCACCGCGGACGAGATCGTCGTGCTGTGCATGAAGGATAGCAACAAGGCCAAGGATGCCGAGGAATCGCTGTCCGCCCACAAGGACAGCCGGGCGGCGCTGTTCCGCACCTACGGCCCCGCGGAAGCCGCGCGCATCGAGGATTCCGGCCTCGTCTTCTCGAAAGACCGGTACGCCGTCCTCATCATCTGCGACGGTTCCGATTCCGTGAAGGCCGCTTTCGAAAAAGCGTTGGCGGACGCATCCGCTGAATAAAAGCGGCCGGCCACCCCGGCCCGCACAAAGACC
>JAILFI010000088.1 GCA_024697655.1 Clostridiales bacterium | reverse complement strand
GGCCAGTTCTTTCTCCGCCATGTCGAAGTTGGTGCATCTGTGAGCAACGAATGTCTCGAGCTCTACGAATGTGCCTTCATCGAACAGCAGGTCAAGACGTTCTCTCGCGGTTTTCTTGCCGCGGTCATGCTGGGCCTGGATTCTCTTTTCGCCTCCGCCGAGAAGCATTGCTGCCTTTTTCTCGCGGAGCTGTTCAAGCTTACTCATATCTTAGACTCCTCCTTATTGTGGCTTCTATGTTTTTGGTTTAAGCGCAAAATAACACTTATACCGTAAAAAACACCAAATAAACTATACATGAAAGCCCTTGGTAAATCAAGAGAAATCGTCTACCAAGGGCCTTTTTTGTCACCTTTTTGACGAACTCGGCCGGCCATTGCGCAGCCTGCTGTCAAAAGGCACTATATATAGTTGTTTTTCCGGTATCCGCCGGAGAATCGCTCTGCCTGCGCCAAAGTCACCGCGTACGGCCGCCCCGGCCGGCTTTTTCCATCCGCCGCAGCGCCAGCGCCAGAGAGAGCCCGGGCACCCCCGGTCCCTGCAGCAGGCTGATCCCCATCTTCTCCTCGATGCGGTGGATCCGGTACTGGACCGTATTTGCGTGGACGCCGATCATCGCGGCCGTCTGCTGTGTGCTCTGCCCCGCGTCGAGAACAAAGACTTCCAGCGTCTCAAGGAACTGCCGCCGCTTTGCCGGCGTCAGACTGCGGAACGGTTCGAACCACGAAAGATACTCCTGCCGCTGGGCGGGATCCTCTTTGAAGATCGCCGCAGCGCTTCTCGCGAGCGCCAGATCATACCGGTCAAAGACTGTCCGGCGCGGACTGATGATCACAGCCGCCTCTCTGGCTTCCTGAATCAAGGCAAAGGCGCTTCCCGCACTCTCCGGTCCCTCGATCCCCGTCACGAAAAAGACGGCGGTCCCGTCTTCCGCGGAGAACGCCCGGCAGATCATCGCCGCTTCCTTTCCCGCATCCTGTGTGCCGCCGGCGAGCAGTACGCCGTACAGCTCTTCCTCTTCGGTCCGGAGCACTGTCAGCCCGGCTGCCTCAAACCGCTCGAGAAGCGACGCTGCGATCTGTCTGTTCCCCTGCACCAGAAAGACGCCCCGGATCTTCGCCGGGTCGATCCCCGCCTCGATGCGCAGATTGTATGCCTGTGCCGCGTTGTTGCGCCGCAGCGCCCGCAGGAATTCGCTGCGCGCGTCCTGTTCCGGGGAAAAATGCCACATCTCCATCGCCAGTTCGATCAGATTGCCCAGACGGGTCATATCCGCCGCCCCGTACAGGTCTTCGTTGTCGACAAGGAACATCCGGTACGGCTGCGCCTGCACCATGACGGAACCCCAGTAAGTGATGATCCCGTTGACGTCTATGCGGGTATATAGCGATGCCGCGTCTTCCGCGGGGACATTCCTGCCAATGCGAACAGCCGCACCAATGGTGGTGCGGTGGCGGGTCTCCGCGCTGAACACCGGATGCAGATCCGTGCTCAGGAGGATCATCTGAAAATCGTTCGCGAGCGCAGCGCCCCGGAGCGCGTCCGGGAAGCCGGTGTATTTCTCAAAGTTCAGAAGGTGGTAGATGGTGTTCCGGATCAGAGCGTCGCCCCGCCCCAGCCCTTCTGTCTGCCGGTTTGCGGGCATGTTTTACTCCTCTTCCTTCTCCTCGTCCGCGGGGACAAAGCCATCCTCCCCGTCCGGGAAGCCGTCTTTTTCCGCAGGGGCTTCGCCGGTTTCGTCTTCCGGAAGCGCTTCTTCCTCCGCGGAAAGCGATTCTTCTTCGTCGTCTCCGCCGAAATCGACGTCGGCGTATTCTTCGTCCTCAAAGGCCAGCTGCCCGATCGGATCGAACGCCTCTTCGGCCTGCCGCTGTTCCATCTCGCGGGCCTCCTCTTCGTTGGCCTTCGCGATCGCGGCCGCTCTCTCCTTATCCTGCGCGGCAAGTTCTTCCGCTGTCATTGTTCCCTGGTAGAGCGCTTCGAACTGGTCGCCGTCGATCGTCTCGACCGCCAGCAGGGCATCCGCCACGCGGGTGAGTTCGTCCGTATGTTCGGTCAGGATCTGCTCGCATTCCTCGAAGCACTCCTCGACGATCCGGCGGATCTCCGCATCGATGAGGGAAGCCACCTCCTCCGAGTAATTCTGACGGGTGGAGAAGTCCTTCCCGAGGAAGACTTCCTCCGCGCCGGAGTAGTTGATCGGACCGAGCTTTTCGCTGAAGCCGTACTTGGTGACCATCTCTCTGGCGACTTCGGTCGCGCGCTGGATGTCATTGGACGCGCCGGTGCTGATATCCTCGAGGGTCAGCTTCTCCGCGACACGGCCGCCCAGCAGGTGGATGATATCCTCGCGCATCTTGGACTTCGTGCCGTAGTACCGGTCTTCCTTAGGCAGCGTCATGGTGAATCCGCCCGCCATGCCGCGCGGCACGATGGTGACCTGATGCACCGGATCGGCATGCGGCAGGGACCGCGCGACGACTGCGTGGCCCGCTTCGTGGAAAGCGGTGAGTTTTCTCTCTTCTTCGCTGATCACGCGGCTCTTTTTCTCCGGGCCTGCGATGACCTTCGTGATGGCTTCTTCGATCTCATCCATGCGGATCGCTTTGCCGTTGCGGCGGGCTGTGAGCAGCGCCGCTTCGTTGAGCATGTTCTCGATGTCCGCGGGCGAGAAGCCGGGCGTGCGCCTTGCGAGCAGCGCGGGATCGACCCCTTCGGCCAACGGCTTATTGCGGGAGTGGACCTTGAAGATCTCTTCCCTGCCTTTGATATCGGGCATGCCGATGACGATCTGACGGTCGAAACGGCCGGGTCTTAAAAGAGCCGGGTCGAGGACATCCGGGCGGTTGGTCGCTGCCAGGATGATGATGCCGGAGTTCTCTTCAAAGCCGTCCATCTCGACGAGCAGCTGATTGAGGGTCTGCTCTCTTTCATCGTTGCCGCCGCCAAGTCCGGCGCCGCGCTTTCTGCCGACCGCGTCGATCTCGTCGATGAAGACGATGCACGGAGCGTTTTTCTTGGCCTGGTCAAAGAGATCGCGGACGCGGCTCGCACCGACGCCGACGAACATCTCGACGAACTCGGAACCGCTGATCGTGAAGAACGGCACACCGGCTTCCCCGGCGACCGCCTTGGAAATGTAAGTTTTACCCGTGCCGGGATGGCCGACCAGCAGCACCCCTTTGGGGATCCTCGCTCCGATGTTCGCGAACCGCTTCGGATGGCGCAGAAACTCGACGATCTCGCTGAGTTCTTCCTTCTCCTCATCGAGTCCGGCAACGTCTTTGAACGTGATCTTCCTGAGATCGCTGTTCTTCTGCAGTCTGGCCTTGCTGCGCCCGAACTGCATGGCTTTGCCGCCCCCGCCCTGCTGGTTCATGATCATCACCCAGAAGAAGACGAGCAGGAGGACCATCAGCAGCGTCGGAAGCAGGGAAATATACCAGGGCGTGGCCTTGGGCGCTTCCGCGGTGAGCTTGATCTTTCCTTGCTCCGCCTGTTCATTGAGGTACTTCTCAGAGAGAACACTGTAATCGACCAGCGTGTAGACCGCCTCGATCTCCGTGCCGTTCTTGAGTTTGGCGCGCATGATCATCTTGTTGTTGTCGACGTTGAGCTCTCTGACTTCTTCCTTGGCGATGTGCTCGACGAGTTCCGAATAGTCTACGGTCTTCGCCTCATCCTGGGGCGCACGGTTGTACAGGAACGCCATGCTCAGGACCGCCAGGAAGATCAGCAGATAGATCCCGATATTTCTTGTCGTACGTTTTTTCAAATCTCTAAGACTCCTTATATATAAATGTAGCTGGATTCTTTCTCATCCTCCGCAAAACTTGTGCGGAAAACCAAAAAAGGCTAAAAGAAAGTTTACCACACGTACCGGTCCATTTCAAGCACGAGGAACCGCTGCGTCCGGCGTCCCGCCGTGCACCCTGCGGCACACCGCGGGCGCGGCATCCCTCCCGGCACGCACAGGATCACGCTGCCGGCCGCCGCCAGCAGGATGTGGTTGCGGCGGTCTTTGGGGATCTTCTCATCCACCATCAGGTCCTGGATAGATTTGCTGCCTTCTTTGAGCGGCAGCCGGTCGCCGGGCCGACGCGGGCGGAATTCGATCCGCTCCCGCAGTTCCTCCCAAGGGACCGCGAGCAGCGCAGCGGTCTTATCCGCATCGAGGACGCAAGCTGCCTCGTTGATGCCGGAGAAATTCTTACTATAAATATAGGAAAGGATCATTTCCTCTTCGGACAGCGCCTTTGCCGCAGGCTCTTCCGCCGGCACGCCGTCTGCCGCCCTGCTCTTTGCGCCGATGAGCGCCAGCAGTTCCTCCCGCGTATAGACGGCGGCGCGGCACATGGCCGCCGCATCCCTGCCGGAGCCGTTCGGGGCAGTTCCTTCGCCTTCCTTCTCTGCCGCAGGCTGTCCGGCCGGTGTCAGGCACTCGATCACCCCGTAGCCGATCCGCATCACATACCCGCCGGGCAGAGAGGTTTCCGAGGACGTGCGGCCCTCTTCGATCAGCCGGTCCATCGCCGCGATGTGCACGGCCGCGATATCCTGCGTCAGACCGATGCGTTCGAACGCAAGCCGCAGCACCCGGTGCCGGATGGGCAGCGGGGCGGCAAGGACCGTATTCAGATCCATGTTCACCCGGTCAAACAGCGCGCCGGCCGTCTTTAACTCCGGTGTGCCCGCCGGCGGCAGCGGGATCTCTCCGGCTGCGGTCTGCGCATCGAAGAACCGCTCTTCCGCCAGCGTCTTCAGATAGGCGCTGTCCTCGCGGGCGTTCGCAGCGGCGCGCGTGAGCGCCTCGGTGATGTTCGGATTGAAGGCGCCCGCCAGATACGGCAGCAGTTCGTTGCGGATCCGGTTGCGGACATAGGTGTTCTCTTCGTTGGTGCGGTCGCGCCGGGGCGCAAGGCCGCGGGCAGACAGATAGGCTTCGATGTCCGCCCGGTCCGTATCGAGCAGCGGGCGGATGACAGCGAAGCCCTCCTCCCCAGTCCGTACGTAGTCCATCCCGGCCAGGCCGTCGGTACCGGTCCCGCGGAGCAGGCGCTGGAGAACGGTCTCCGCCTGATCGTTGCGGTTCTGGGCGACGGCGATCCGGACCCGCCGGGGCGCCGCCCCTTGCGCAGCAAGGGCGGCTGCGCGTCTGTCAAAGGCTTCGTAGCGCAGCCGGCGGCCCGCTTCTTCCTCCGTCAGGCCCAGGGAGCGGGCCGCGGCGGCGCAGTCCGCCGCGCACACGCTTAAGTCCACACCGCGTTCTTTGCAGACCGTTTCCACGAACCGCTGGTCCTCCTCCGCTTCACCTGGCCTGAGGCCATGGTTGACATGGATACAGGCAAGCGTAAATCCCAGTTCTTCCCGCAGATCACAGAGCACGTCAAAAAGACACAGCGAATCCGGCCCTCCCGAAAACCCCAGGAGCACCTGGTCGCCGGCCTCGATCAGCCCGTATGTCCGGATGACACGGCGCACTTGTTCGCGCACCATGCCGGTCACTGCCGTTGGTTCCTTCTCTTTCATGTCTTCTTTCTTATTCGGTGATATCGAAAAACCGCATGGCGTTCAGACAGGTCTGTTCCGCCACTTCCTCGAGCGGCAGCCCTTTGAGCAGCGCCAGACGCCGCGCCGTATGCACCACGTAGGAAGAACGGTTCGGTCTGCCGCGCATCGGTTCCGGCGAAAGGAACGGACTGTCTGTTTCCACCAGCAGGAAGGCGAGCGGGATGTTCTCCGCGACTTCCACCGTCTTGCGCGCGTTCTTATACGTGACCGGTCCTGCCAGAGACAGCGTCGCGCCGAGCCGCACGTACTGCTCGCCGAGTTCGCGGCTGCCGGAGTAGCAGTGCAGGAGCACGCGCGCATCCGCTGCCGCGCTCTCCCACCCTTCCGGAACGGGCCGCGCCGGGAACCAGCTCTTTCTCTCTGCGCTGAAGGCACCTTCTTCTTTCAGGATCTCCATCGTCTCGCCGTCCGCTTCACGCGAATGGATGACGATGGGCATTTTAAGGTCGTTGGCCATGCGGATCTGCCGCCGGAAACAATCCCGCTGCTCATCGCGCGGCGACAGGTCGTAGTGGTAATCCAGCCCGATCTCGCCGATGGCGCGGATGCCCGGTTTCTTCGCCATCCCGCGGATGAGCGATTCTTCGGCGGGGCCGAAGTCCTTCGCATCGTGCGGATGGAACCCCACGGCCCCGAAGCACCACGGATATGCCGCCGCATGCTCGCACGCGAGCACCGACGACGCCATGTCGCAGCCGATATCCATCACATAGCAAAGAGCAGGATCCTGTTCGATCTCCAGGATCCTGTTCCTACGTTCCTCTTCATCAAATCCGTCGTGGTTGATATGACTATGGCTGTCAAAAAGCCGCATAGCGGTTTCCTTTCTGTGACAGACGGCCGCACTCCGAAGAGCGCGGCGCGTCTTTGCATTCTTTACAGTACGGGGTTGCCGTCTTCGGCAACGGTGGTGATGTATTCGTATCTCGCTTTGCCGTCGACCACATTGTCCGCGAAGAGGATCATGCCCTTCGACTCGACGCCGCGGAGTTTTCTCGGTGCGAGGTTCGCCACGACGACGACCTTCTTGCCGACGAGGTCCTCCGGCTTGTAGTACTTCGCGACGCCGCTGACGATCTGGCGCTTCTCAGTGCCCATCTTCACCTGGAAGATGAGCAGCTTATCCGCGTCCGGATGCTTCTCGCAGGACAGGATGGTCGCCACACGCAGATCGAGCTTCTCAAAATCGTCATAGACGATCTCCGGCTTGAGTTCGAGCGGGATGTTGGGCTCTTCGGCCGGCTTGTTGAGCGCTTCGAGTTCCTCGAGTTCCTTGTCGATATCGAGACGCGGGAAGATCGCTTCGCCTTTCTTGACCTGCTCTCCCTTCATCATGCCGAACACCTTCGCGTCTTCCCATTCGGGTTCCGCGTACCAGAGACCCATCTGCTTGCGGATCTTCTGTGCAGTCGCCGGCATGAACGGGCTGATCAGTACCGAGATGATGCGGATCGACTCGGCCAGGTTGTGCAGGACCGTATCAAGACGCGGTTTGCTCGCTTCTTCCTTCGCGAGGAGCCACGGCGTGGTCTCATCGATGTACTTGTTGGCCCGGCGCACCAGCACCCAGATCTCCTCGAGCGCCATGTTGAACTTGAACTCGTCCATCTCGGCCTCGACCTTGGCGGCCGCGCCGACTGCGATCGCCTTGATTTCATCGTCGACCGGTTCTTCCGGACCGGCATCCGGAACGATGCTGCCGTTGTATTTTTCGATCATCGCGACCGTCCGGCTCACGAGGTTGCCGAGGTCGTTCGCAAGGTCGTAGTTCAGTCTCTTGAGCAACACTTCGTTGGTGAAGACGCCGTCCTGCCCGAACGTGTACTCGCGGAGCAGGAAGTACTTCAACGCATCGACGCCGTAGCGGTCGATCAGGACGACCGGATCCACGACATTGCCCTTCGACTTGCTCATCTTGCCGCCGTCGATCAGCAGCCACCCGTGTCCCAGGACCTGCTTCGGGATCGGCTCATCGATGCTCATGAGCATCGCCGGCCAGATGATGCTGTGGAACCGCACGATCTCTTTACCCACCAGGTTGATGCCCGGCCAGTACTTCTTGTAGAGTTCCGGCTCGTCCGGATACCCGAGCGCTGTGATATAGTTGCTGAGCGCATCGAGCCAGACGTAGATGACGTGCTTTTCGTCGATCGGCACCGGAATGCCCCAGTCAAAGCTGGTGCGGGAGATGCACAGATCTTCGAGCCCCTGATCGATGAACGCGATCATCTCATTGCGGCGGGATTCCGGTTCCAGGAAGGACGGGTTCTCCTTGAAGTTCGCAAGAAGTCTGTCCGCGTATTTGCTGATCTGGAAGAAGTAGGCTTCCTCCTTGGCTTTCTCGACCGGTCTGCCGCAGTCCGGGCATTTGCCGTCGACCAGCTGGCTCTCCGTCCAGAACGACTCGCAGGGCGTACAGTAAAGGCCTTCGTACTCGCCTTTATAGATGTCGCCCTTCTTGTACATCTTCATGAAGATCTCCTGTACGCGCTTCACGTGCCGCTTCTCGGTGGTGCGGATAAAGTCGTCGTACGAGATCTCCATGGTCGCCCACAGATCCTTGATGCCCGCGACGACCTTGTCGACGTATTCCTGCGGGGTAACGCCGGCTTCCTGCGCCTTGAGCTGGATCTTCTGACCATGTTCGTCCGTGCCGGTCAGGAATCGCACATCATACCCCGTCGCCCGCTTGAATCTTGCCATCGCGTCCGCCATGACGGTGCAGTAGGTGTGGCCGATATGCAGATTGTCACTCGGATAATAAATCGGGGTGGTAATATAGTAAGTCCCTTTTGTTTCGCTCATTTCTCTTCTCCAATCTCCGCGGCCGGATGCCGCGGCTGCCTTTCTTTCTATTCCATTTCCCGCGGGCACGGTCATTCCGCCTCTTCCTTGCGCTTGTCACGCAGATCGACGTAAGCCAGGATCAGATCCACGATGCCTTCGATCGGTAGGTATCCGCTGTCGATGCAGAGGTGGTAGTTGACAGGCTCACCCCATCTGCGGCCGGTGTGATACCGGTAGTAGTTGGCTCTGGCCTTGTCCACGTCTGCCAGCGTCTTGCGGATGTTGTCATCCTGGATGCCGTACTCATTGACGGCGCGTTCGATCTTGGTGTCCTCTTCCGCGTACAGGAACACGTTGGTCGCGTCCTTGAAGTCGCGGAGGACATAGTCCGCGCAGCGGCCGATGATGACGCCGCCCTCACCGCTCTTGGCGATGTTGGTAATGTAATCGAACTGGGCCATAAAGAACCGCTCATTGATCGACAGGGTGTCCGGCCCGTATCCGGCCGTACCGAAGGCGTTCGTCAGGCTGTACAGAAAACTGTTCTTCGCCCGCATCTCATCCTCCGCCATCATTTCCGCTGAAAATCCGTTCTCCTTGGCGATGCTGTCCAGGATCTTCTTGTCGTAGTACGGCACATCCAGCCGCTTTGCCAGCGCAGCCCCGACCAGACGGCCGCCGCTGCCGAACTCTCTGCTGATCGTGATGATCTTCTTGCCCATTTGTTTCCTCCTTAGATCTTACCGACGATACCGATCTCGTTTCTGTAGTGCATGCCTTCGAACGCGATCTTCGCGATGTTATCGTAGGCTTTCATTCTCGCTTCATCATGCGTTTCCCCGAGGGTGGTCACGCCCAGGACGCGGCCGCCGCTGGTGACGATATTGCCGTCCTCATCGAACGCCGTGCCGGCATGGAAGACGACAACGCCTTCATCCATGTCGTCAAGCCCGCTGATGACCTTGCCCTTCTCGTAACTGCCGGGATACCCGCCGGACGCCGCTACGATGCAGACCGCCGGCTGCGGTTTCCACGCAAGATCGATCTCCGCCAGTCTGTCGTCACAGACCGCCTCGAACACATCCAGCAGATCTGTGTCCATACGCATCAGAACGGATTGTGTTTCGGGATCGCCGAACCGGTTGTTGAACTCGATGACCTTCGGACCATCCTTCGTGATCATCAGTCCTATGAACAGAACACCGCGGAAGTCCAGGCCGTCTGCCTGAAACCCTGCGAGAGTCGGTTCGAGGATCTCCTTTCTGATACGCTCGGTCAGCGCGTCATCAAAGACAAGCGACGGAGAATACGATCCCATCCCGCCGGTGTTCGGCCCGCGGTCGCCGTCCAGAACGCGCTTGTAGTCCTGCGCGGGCTCCATCGGCACGATCGTGTTCGTATCGACGAAGCACAGCATCGACGCTTCGACGCCGCGCAGGCACTCTTCCACGACAACTTTATCGCCGGCTTCGCCGAACACGTGATTGCCCATCATGTCTTCGATGGTCAGTCTCGCCTCGGTGGCATCCTCCGCCAGGACGACGCCCTTGCCGGCTGCCAGACCGTCTGCCTTGATGACCATCGGCCATCCGTAGATGCCGATGTCATCGAGCAGAGGCTGCTTTTCGGTGTATTCTTTATACTGCGCCGTCGGGATGTCGTGCCGCGCCAGGAATGCTTTGGTAAACGCCTTGCTGGCCTCGAGCTGCGAGCACTTTTTGTTGGGACCGAACGTCTTGACGCCGGCTTCCTCCAGCGCATCGACAATGCCCATCGCAAGGGGCACCTCCGGGCCGATGACCGCGAGATCGATGGCTTTTTCCTTCGCCAGCGCGACCATGCCGGGGATGTCTTCCGCCTTCACCGGAACGCAGACCGCATCTTTGCTGATGCCGGCGTTGCCGGGAGCGCAGTATAGTTCTTCCACACGGGGGCTCTGTTTGAGTTTCCAGCAGATGGCGTGCTCACGGCCGCCGCTGCCAACGACTAATACTTTCATCGTTCATTCCTTTCTCTCGTAACGAAACAGCCTCTTTTAGTGGTGGAACAGACGCATGCCGGTAAAGGCCATGACCATGCCGTACTTGTCCGCTGTTTCGATCACATTGTCGTCGCGGATGCTGCCGCCGGGTTCTGCAATGTACTGGACGCCGCTCTTGCGCGCTCTTTCAACATTGTCTCCAAAGGGGAAGAACGCGTCGCTGCCGAGCGCCAGCCCGGTCTGGGTGGCGATCCATGCCTTCTTCTCTTCCGCGGTCAGCGGTTCGGGCTTGACCTTGAAGACACGCTGCCACTCTCCTTCGCGCAGGACATCTTCCCACTCATCCGAGGTGTAGACATCGATCGCGTTGTCGCGTTCCGGACGGCGGATGCCGTCTACCCACTGCAGACCGAGGACTTTCGGATGCTGGCGCATGTACCAGTTGTCCGCCTTGCTGCCCGCCAGACGCGTGCAGTGGATGCGGCTCTGCTGGCCGGCGCCGACGCCGATGGCCTGACCGTCCTTGACGTAGCAGACCGAATTGGACTGCGTATATTTCAGGGTGATGAGCGCGGTCAGAAGGTCGATCTTCGCGTTCTCGGGCAGATCTTTGTTTTCCGTCACGATGTTCTCGAGCTGGGAAGCGTCGAGTTTGTAGTTGTTGCGGCCCTGCTCGAAGGTGACGCCGTAGACGTCCTTGTATTCCTGTTCCGCCGGCACATAGTCAACGTCGATTTGCACGACATTGTATCTGCCGCCGCGCTTCTGCTTGAGGATCTCCAGCGCTTCGTCCGTGTAGCCCGGCGCGATGACGCCGTCGGACACCTCGTACAGGAGGTATTTCGCGGTCGCCGCGTCGCACTCATCGCTGAGCGCCGCCCAGTCGCCGTAGGAGCACAGACGGTCGGAGCCTCTTGCGCGGATATACGCGCAGGCGATGTCCGAAAGTTCCGCGTCTTCGTCCACGAAGTAGATCTTCTTTTCAATGTCGGTCAGCGGGCGGCCTACCGCGGCGCCTGCCGGTGACACGTGTTTGAAGGATGCTGCTGCGGGCATACCGGTGGCTTCCTTCAGTTCCTTGACGAGCTGCCACGAATTGAGCGCATCGAGGAAGTTGATATAGCCGGGTTTGCCGTTCAGAACGGTGACCGGCAGTTCGCCCTCACGCATGAAGATGCGGGACGGTTTCTGATTGGGATTGCATCCGTATTTGAGTTCCAGTTCTTTCATCGGTCGATTCTCCTTTCAGATCCGGGTTTACTGATGTTTGTTGATGATCAGTTCTTCGGTCTGCCCGTCGTCGCCGATCGCCAGCCCGTAGATCGAAACTTTATTGTCTTCGTTCAGCGCCTGCCACACCGCTTCGGTGTACTCTTTGATGCCGCCGGCAATGCCGACCACGGTCGGTTCGCCTTTGAAGGAGGGCAGCGGCGCGCCGTCGCCCTGGTAGGTGTGGATCAGGTATCCCATCCCCGCCTTGGGATGATCATACTCGTAGAAGTACCGGCAGCAGCAGTCCGGATCGCCGTCCGCGCTCTTCAGGATCGAAAGCGCGATACTGCCGTCCTTGTGGACGATGCCGGAGATGCGGGGCGTGTAGTTGGGGCTGTCCCGTTCGAATTCGCGGCTCATGAGCGCGTGGCGGAAGCATTTGCCCGCCGCCAGGGAATCGCGGATCGTATCCGTCTGGTCGCCGTTGGTGACGACGAGTTCGCCCTCGTAAGCGCGGACCGGGTGATAGATGATCAGGCTCGGATCGACCATCTTGGAGGGGTCGAATGCCTCTGTGCGGATACCGTCTTCCGTCTTCGAGAAGATGCGGTTGCGGCTGTTCTCGCTGCGGCCCATGATGAAATAGACCACATAGGTGCTATTGCCTTCTTCGTTGCGGCCGATCAGGATGCCGCGTCCCGGGTAACTGTTGCCGCCCAGCGCTTCTTGAATGCTCTGCATAGTTGTTTACTCCTTTCCGTCCCAGCAGTATGTGCACAGCTTGCAGGGGTCCACATCGATGGCCTTCAGAAGGTCAGGGAGTTCCTGGAACCGCAGGCTGTCAAAATTCAGTTTCTGTCTGATGAGCTCCACCATGTTGGCGTGCCGCTCGGTCGAAGGATCCGCGTACTCTTTGAGGATCTCCTTCGGGATCTCGACTTCTTCCCCGATATCGGTCGGGTTGGCGCCGGCTTCCCCGCCGAGGCCTTCCAGTTCTCTGATGCAGCGGCGGGTGATCAGTTCCATATCCGTGACGCTGCGGGAGAAGTTGAGGTATTTGCAGCCGTACATGATCGGCGGGCAGGCGCTCCGTACGTGGATCTCCTTTGCCCCGTTCTCGATCAGGTAGGCGACTGTCTCGGAAAGCTGTGTGCCGCGGACGATGGAGTCATCGATGAGGATGAATTTTCTGTCCTTGATGATCTGGAACACCGGCACGAGCTTCATCTTGGCGATGAGGTTGCGCGCGCGCTGGTGCTGCGGCATGAAGCTGCGGGGCCAGGTCGGGGTGTACTTGATCAGCGGACGGGCGTACGGTGTCTTGCTGCCATTGGCATAGCCGAGCGCATGCGCAATGCCGCTGTCCGGCACGCCGGCGATGTAGTCGACGTCCATATCCCCGTCCCGCTTGGCGAGGATGTAGCCGTTGCGGTTGCGCATCATCTCAACGTTCTTGCCTTCGTAGATCGACGTCGTATAGCCGAAGTAGGTCCACAGGAACGAGCAGACGCGCATCTCCTCGAACGGCGGTGCGACGGTCTTCTCGTCGCGGCTGGTCAGGAAAGCGATCTCCCCCGGGCCAAGTTCCCGCTTGTATGTATATCCGATATTGATGAAAGCGAAGGACTCGCTGGCGGCACAGAAGGCATCGTGGCCTTTGCGGCCGATGATGAGCGGCGTTCTGCCGTAGCGGTCTCTGGCCGCATACATGCCTTCCGGCGTCAGGACCAGCATGGTGCAGGAGCCTTCGATCTTTTCCTGCGCGAACCGGATGCCGCTGATCAGATCCTCCTTAGAGGAGACGAGCGCTGCCACCAGTTCGGTGTTATTGATATGGTAGTGGCTCATCGACATGAACTGGCCGTGGCCGGTCCTGATGAGCTCCTCAACGAGCGCTTCCTTGTTGTTGATGCGCCCGACCGTGGTGATCGCGTAATCGCCGTGCTTGCTCTTCACGGTCAAAGGCTGCGGATCGCCGTCGCTGATGGCGCCGATCCCGGCATTGCCCTTCATGGTCTCGATGTCTTCTTCAAACTTGCTGCGGAAGGGGATGTTCTCGATGTTGTGGATCTCTCTGTTAAAGCCGTCCTTCTCCAGAATGCACATGCCGCCGCGCTTCGTGCCGAGGTGCGAATGGTAGTCCGTTCCGAAGAAGATGTCCATGACACAGTCGGTGTTGCTGACGACGCCGAAAATACCGCCCATTTAGTGCCTCTCTTTCTCGATCATTGCGATCGCTTCAGGAAGGATCCTATGCTCTACTTCGAGCACGCGTTCTCTGAGGGTCTGCGGATCATCGCCCGGCATGACCGGCACCTTCTCCTGCAGGATGATCTTGCCGGTGTCGATACCCTCGTCGACGTAATGGACCGTCGCGCCGCTCTCCGTCTCACCGGCAGCCAGGACCGCCTCGTGCACCTTGATGCCGTAGAAGTCCTTGCCGCCGAATTTGGGCAGGAGCGCCGGATGGATGTTGATGATCCGGCCGGCGTATTTCTGTACGACCTTCGGAGGAAGGATCGACAGGTAGCCCGCCAGCACGATCAGATCCGGATGCTCGCCGTCGAGGATCCGGAGGATCGCGTCAAATCTGTCACGCAGATCCGCATATTCGAATTTTGTGACCGCCGCGTAGGGGATCTCATGCTGCTTGGCTCTTTCCAGCGCATAGGCGTTCGCGCTGGAGGAGATCACGCCGACGATCTTGCTGTTCGGGATGGTCCCGTCCTCGACCGCATCGATGATCGACTGCAGGTCGCTGCCGTTGCCCGATACTAATACACTGATCCTAAATAGTTCCATGGATGATCACCCTGTCGCTTTCCGACGTTACCGTCTTACCGATGATGCTTGCGTTTTCTCCCGCGCCGCGGAGCGCTTCCAGAACGCCATCCGCGTCTTCTTCCGCGACGACCATCATCATGCCGACGCCCATGTTGAAGGTGGAGAACATTTCCTTGTCTTCGATGCCGCCGCACTTCTGGATGTAACGGAAGATCGGGAGGATCTCCCAGCTGCCGACCTCAAAGGAGGCCGCGATGCCTTCCGGAAGGATGCGGGGCACGTTCTCATAGAAGCCGCCGCCGGTCACGTGGACGATGCCCTTGACCTTGAACTTCGGCAGGACAGCCGCGCACGCGTCCGCGTAGATGCGGGTCGGGGTCAGGAGCGTTTCGCCCAGGGTCCCGCCCAGTTCTTCGACTTCCGTATCCACGGTGAGGCCCATCTTCTCGAAGAAAAGCTTTCTCACCAGAGAATAGCCATTGCTGTGGATCCCGCTGCTGGGGATGCCGATGATCACGTCGCCGGCCTGGATGTCGTCGCCGGTGATCATATTCTTACGGTCTACGACGCCGACCGAGAACCCGGCCATGTCGTATTCACCGTCGCCGTAGAAGCCCGGCATCTCCGCCGTCTCGCCGCCGATGAGCGCAGAGCGCCCCTGCCGGCAGCCTTCCGCCACACCGCTGACGATGTCCGCGATCTTCTCCGCCGTGACTTTGCCGGTCGCGATGTAATCGAGGAAGAACAGCGGCGTCGCGCCCTGGCAGAGCACGTCGTTGACGCACATGGCCACGCAGTCGATGCCGACCGTATTGTGCTTGTCCATCAGGAACGCGATCTTGAGTTTGGTCCCGACACCGTCGGTGCCGCTGACGAGGACCGGCTCTTCCATCCCCTCCATCGGGAGTTTGTAGAGGCCGCCGAATCCGCCCAGACCGGTAAGAACATTCTCGTTCATGGTCTTCTTGACGTGGTCCTTCATAAGGGAGACGGCGCGCTCGCCTTCTTTGGTATCGACGCCGGCGTCTTTATAAGTCAGTTTTTCATCCATGGTTGATCTCCTTACTGATTCATCTCGGCGTCGATCGCCAAAATATCCTGTTCCATCTTCTCTTTATAGGCCTTGAAAGCGGTGCGCAGTTCCGGGTACTTGACGCTCAGGATCTGCACCGCCAGCAGCGCGGCGTTCTCCGCCCCGCCGATGGCAACGGTCGCGACCGGGATGCCTTTGGGCATCTGCACAACGGACAGGAGCGAATCCATGCCGCCCAGATCGCTGGTCTTCATGGGGATGCCGATGACCGGCAGCGGGGTGTTGCCGGCGATGACGCCCGCCAGGTGCGCCGCCTTACCTGCCGCCGCGATGATGACCTCTACGCCTCGGTCCTCCGCCGTGCGGGCGAATTCCTCCGCCTGCCGGGGCGTGCGGTGCGCGGACAGAACGCGCAATTCATACTCGACACCGAACTCCTTGAGAATACCTTCGGCTTTCTCAACGACCGGATAATCGGATTTGCTGCCCATGATGATGGCTGCTTTCATGTGTGCCTCCTTTATTTGAAATACGCGACGCCGCTCTCGAAGAGCTTCATGTCCTTCATGCCGTCCACGTTCTGATAGACGTATTCGCCGATGCGCTCGCTGTGGCCCATCTTGCCGAAGACTCTGCCGTCCGGACTGGTGATGCCTTCGACCGCCATGACCGAATGGTTGGGGTTGAAAGCGATATCCATCGCCGGGTTGCCGGCAAGGTCGACGTACTGGGTCGCGACCTGTCCGCCGGCGAGCAGCTGCTGCAGGAGTTCATCGCTGCAGATGAATCTGCCTTCGCCGTGGGAGATCGGGATGGTGTAGACCGCATCCTCCTCCGT
>JAILFI010000066.1 GCA_024697655.1 Clostridiales bacterium | reverse complement strand
AGCAGCATAATTAACCCCGCCTCCTTACGAAGCTGGGTGTGTCAGAGCGGTTTTCGTTCAGCGGACAGGTGTTCTTAGAGATTGCCCATCGGGTCGACCGGTGTGCCGTAGACGTGCACCTCGAAGTGCAGGTGTGTGCCGGTGGAGATACCGGTAGAGCCGGCGTAGCCGATCGTATCGCCCGCGCTGACATTCTGGCCGACGGAGCAGTTTGTGGCGGACAGATGCTGGTACAGCGTGCTCACGGTGTCCCCGTGGCTGACCACGACGTAGTTGCCGCGGGCGCCGGAGTATGAGACTTCGGTGACGACGCCGCCTGCTGCTGCCACGATGTCGCAGCCGTAGCCGCAGGAAATGTCAATGCCCTGATGGTCGCTGCTGGCGCCCCAGGTCGGGGAATACCGGCTGCCGAATCCGCTGCTGATATATCCGCCGGAAGGAACCGGCCACAGCAGACCGCCGCCATCATAGGTTTCGGGTCCTGCTTCGGGGATCTCACCGCTGCTCACGACATCGCTGGTCTCGGTGACTTTGCCGTCTTTCTCAGCGAAGACTTTGTAGTAATAGGTTCTGCCGGACGTCATATTCTCGTCGAGGAACTCGGGGTCGTAGACGTAGGCAACTTCAGCGTATTCACCATCTTCCTCGATGGCACGGAGCAGGGTGTACTGGTCTGCACCATCCACTGCTGTCCAGGAAAGGCTGACATCCGTGCCGTCCACTTCCAGAGAGATCTCGGGCTTGGCCGTTGTCACGTCGACATCGACAACATTGGAGTTCGCCGGCTGGTTGAATGCGAGGAGGGGAGTGACCTGATAAGAGGCGGCACTTCCTTCCGGTGCTTCCGTATCGGTGTAGGTTGTCACGGATTTATCTGTGATGGCTGTGATCGGCTCGTATTTCTGATCGTCATCGTTATAGCGGTAAACAATGTATCCGGGCGCGCTGGGGACTTCTTCCCAGGAGAGTTCGACGGCACCGAAATCATTGGTTGCAGCAGTCAGTTCGAACGTATCCTCCGGGGCTGTTTTCTCTTCCTGCACAGCTTTGGCTGTCTCGCGCTGCGCGGAGAGGTCTGCGGCTGCCGCTTCGGTGGAACCGTGCGGCATGAGACTGACGACGAGGATGAGCACGAGGACGCAGTCCGCGATCAGCAGTCTGCGGTTTCTCGGTTTTGTCAGGAAAGCATGGACAGCGCCTGCTTTGCCGCCATTGTTCACATCACTTTTAGCGGCGTTGCTGACGTAGCTGGATCTTGTCGATACGCGGCGCTTCCACCGTCTGATCTGTGTGACGGCTTTTTCGGCGCCTCCGAAAGCCTTTTCTGTGAATTTTGCGGTGTTGTCTGCGAGGCTCCGGCCCATCTTGCGCGCAACGTTTTTGTATCTTCTGAGATCCATATACTTACCTGTACATAAACATAGTGCTGCATACTAACACGGTCAGTATAAGCAGACTATGTATATAGTAAGTAATAGAAATGTGAAGATTTTGTGAAGACGGGCATCATATTGCCCGGATTATGTAAAGACGAATCGCTATTCCGCCTTGTTCCTGAGCGATTCTTTGCGCTTCTTATCTTTTACTGTCTCCGTCAGCCGGGTGTTCTCGAAACCCTCCCCGATGATCTCATTGGCGGAAACAAGGATCACGAACGCATCCGGATCCTGTTCGGCGACGATCTCCTTGAGACGGGGGCTCTGTGCCGGGGTGACGACGGCGAGCAGGATGTCGCGGTCGTTGTTCGAGTATTTGCCGGTGCCGCGCAGGGCGGTGACGCCGTGGTGCAGATCCTGCAGGATCGCGTTGGAGATCGCCTCCTGATTTTTACTCGCGAAGATCAGGAACATCTGCGCCTTGTTAAAGCCTTTGTTCATCAGGTCTGTGATGACGGAGCAGGTCGCGATCGCCAGAATGGCGTAGATCATGGCCGAGATGTCGCGGAATGCAATGCCGGCGCAGACGACGATGACGCCGTCGATGAGCATATACAAGGTCCCCAGACTGAGCTGCTTGAACTTGGTGATCAGCAGCTTGGCCAGAAGATCCGTGCCGCCGGAGGAGAGCCTTGCCTTGATCGCCAGGGAAGCGGCAAACCCGTAGAGGATGCCGCCGCAGATGACAGCGACGAGTTTGTCATAGGAAGCGCAGGGCAGGAAAGCCAGAAGGTCGATGCAGACCGAGTACAGCGCCGTGGTGAACAGCGCCATCAGGGTATACGGAATGCCCTTGACTTTGAAGGAGACAAGGACGATCGGGATCGACATCACCAGCACGGCTGCGCCGATCGGGATCGGGATGAATGAATTGATGACCGTGGCGATGCCCGCCAGGCCGCCTGCGGCGATCTTGTTGTCCACGTAGAACATATTCAGCGCGACCGCGTACAGGATGTCCGCCGCGAAGATCAGCAGGAATTGTCTGGGGGCGATGGGCAGATGAAGCTTCTTTTTCGTATTGTTTTCCATGTCTGTTCCTCAAGCCGCAAAGCGGCTTTGCCGTCGGGTATGTTCATACGAAATTATACGGGGGAAAAGAGGCTGCGTCTACAGGAATCGCACTGCGGCGCCGGTGCGATTTCCGCACGTTGCTGCCGCGCGCCGGTGCAAAAGGGTGCGGGGCTTCGGCCTTCGGTTTCAGATACGAAAAAAGACGCCTTTGAGCGTCTTTTTTCTTTGGCTAGGGTAGCAGGATTCGAACCTGCGCATGACGGAATCAGAATCCGTTGCCTTACCGCTTGGCGATACCCCATCGTCTGGAGGTCCCGGCCGGATTTGAACCGGCGCATAAAGGTTTTGCAGACCTCTG
>JAILFI010000056.1 GCA_024697655.1 Clostridiales bacterium | reverse complement strand
ACAGATCGTTGCGGCCGGCTACGCGGAACGTCAGATAATCGTTCTCCTTGTTGTTGCGGCCTGCCAGGATGTCGAGCCCGCTGGTGCTTTTGTAAACGTAGGGCTGCGGCTTGTCTTTTTTGCCGGGCGAACGGCTCTGCTTTCTGCGGCGCACGAAGCCGGTCTCGATGAGTTCTTCCTTCAGCGCGGTGAGTTCCGTGACGTCCGCAGCGCGTTCGGCAAGATCCAGGACGGATTCCAGATACGCGATGTCCTTGTCTGTCTCTTCGAGACGGATCTGTTTTTCCCGGAGCGCGTTTTTGGATTTGCTGTATTTTTTGAAATACAGCTGCGCGTTCTTTGCCGGTGCGTACCGGATATCGAGCGGGATGGTGACCGGCTCGTTATTGTAGTAGTTGGTGACGGTGACTGCCGGATCGCCGGTGCGGAACGCGTGCAGATTGGCGGTGAGGAGTTCCCCGTACAGCCGGTACTGTTCTCCGTTCCGCGCTTCTTCGAGATCCTCCAGAATGCGCTGCTTTTTGAGGCGCGCTTTTTTGAGCGCCGCGTTCACGGATTTGGTCACGTCCGCGGCGCGCTGGCGGATGCGTTTGGACGCATCCCGGTGTGCGTAGTACCAGGCGACCGCTTCGCTGGCGGCGGAGAAGGGGCGTTTCTCGTACACCTCTTCATACTGCATGACCGGCAGGACATGGAAATCCGCCGGCGTACCGTCTTTCTTGATATAGACGCATGGACGGACACCGCCGCAGGAGAGGGCGGCAGTCATCTGGCGCAGATGATCTGCGATCGTACCGGCAGCCTGACGCTGTTCTTCCTCATTCTCCCAGATGGCCGGCAGGTCGTAAGACGCGGTCAGTTCCCGCGCTGTCAGCGGAGAAAGCCCCTGGATGTGCGCGAGCAGGACATCAGCCGGGTCGCGCTCGGAGAGCAGCGGCATTTCCAGGATATCCTGCGCGGTGACCTTGTCGAACGGGATCTTGCCGCCGTCCGGGGGATACTCATATGCAAATCCCGGCAGGATCTGGCGGTCCTTGTTTACATCGATGGACACGCGTTTGACCGCATCGAGGATGCGGCCGTCGCCGCCGACGAGCAGGATATTGCTGTGCCGTCCCATGATCTCGACGATGAGGCGCCGGGTGCTTTTGACGCCGAGTTCGTCGAATGCTTCGACACTGATTTCCAGGATCCGCTCACAGTCCTTCTGCTCCACGGAAAGAACAACGCCGCCCTGCAGATGCTTTCTCAGAAGCATGCAGAACGCGGACGGCGAGGGGGGATTGGTGTATTCTTCTTCGGACAGATAGGCGCCGCAGTGGCTGCCTGCGCAGGACAGGTACAGTTTGTACCGGCCTTCCCGTGTCCTGATGAGGAGCACGATCTCCTCCCGTTCCGGCTGGTAGATCTTCTCGACCTTCCCGCGGCTCGTCCGTTCATTGAGTTCTTTGGCGATGGCGCGTGTGACCATCCCGTCGTAAGCCATATAGTTGTCTCCTTTATATATAGGACCGCTTTGTCATCCCCGTGCGCGGGGAGCGATTCCTGTGGTATAATCATTCCAAGTTTATCATAGATGCACCATAAAGAGGGAGAAAACGTATGATAAAAAGCATGACAGGGTTTGGACGCGGAGAGTACAGAGATGAGAAACGCGGCGTGGTCTGCGAGATCAAGTCGGTCAATCACCGGTACCTCGACGTCAGCATCAAAATGCCGCGCAGATACAGCTTCTGCGAAGACGCGGTCCGCGGGGCGGTCAAAGAAGTGATCCGCAGAGGCAAGGTCGAGGTCGGTTTTCAGATCGAATCCTTTACGGACGATGATGTGCAGGTGGATTTCAATGAATCGCTGGCAAAAAAGTATCAGGCAGGGCTGAACGGCATGGCGCAGAGTCTCGGGCGCAGCGGGGAGTCCGTCCCCATCGAGTATCTGGCATCGCTGCCGGATGTGATGAGTGTGGTCCCGCACATCGAAGACGAGGAGGCGATGACGGCGGCCATGGTCGCGGCGGCGAAGGAAGCGCTCGCTGCCCACGCGAAGATGCGCGGGATCGAAGGCGAAAAACTGGCGGCTGATCTGACTGCCCGCGGGGATGAGATCCTTGCGGCGGTCGGTGAGATCGAAGCGCGCGGACCGGAAATGGCGAAGGAGTACGTCGACCGGATGCGGCAGCGGATCCATGATCTGCTCGACGGGCAGGCGGAGATCCCGGAGGAAAGGATCGCGCTCGAAGCGGCGATGTTCGCGGACAAGAGCAATATCACGGAAGAAATCGTCCGTCTGCGCAGCCACATCGCACAGCTTGGGCAGATCCTCCGCTCGGAGAATCCGGAGGGGAAGAAACTGGACTTCCTGATCCAGGAGATGAACAGGGAGGCCAATACCATCGGTTCGAAAGCCAATGACCTCGCGATCACCTCGAAAATGCTCGACATCAAGAACGAAGTCGAAAAGATCCGCGAACAGGTCCAGAACATCGAATAACAAAGGTGCCGCTGTTTTACAGTTTCGCCCGGATTTTCATCTTCGGGATTGAAAAGCGGACATCGTTGTGTTAAAATTATTCTTCGCTAGATAGAACTGTCGAGGAGTGACTATGGAACAGGGCAGACTCATCGTGATCTCCGGACCGTCCGGAGCTGGAAAAGGAACGATCATCATGAACGTGATGGAGCGCTGGCCGGCTGCCGAGTTCTCGATCTCCATGACGACGCGGGAAAAACGAGACGGTGAAGAGGAAGGCGTCCACTACTACTTCGCAACGCGGGAGCAGTTTGAAGAGACGATCAGAAGCGGCGGGTTCCTGGAGTGGGCCGATGTGTTCGGCAATTACTACGGAACACCGAAAGACCCGGTCACGGAACGTCTCGCGGAAGGCAAGGACATCATTTTGGATATCGATGTGCAGGGCGGCATGAACGTCCGCAAAGCGATGCCGGATGCCGAGCTGATCTTCATCCTGCCGCCGTCCATGAAGGAACTGCGCCGGCGGATCACCAGCCGGGGCACAGATGCGCCTGAGGTGATCGAAAAACGGCTTTCCAAAGCGCTGTCGGAGATCGCAGTGGCGAAAGAGTATGATTATGTCGTCGTCAACGACGAGATCGGAGAAGCGGTGGAGCAGGTGCTCAGCATCATGCGCGCGAGCCGGCTGAAAGTGGATCCGACCATCGAGGAGACGATCAAACGATATGAGGAGGAGGAATTTTAAATGTTGTATCCATCCATCAACGAACTGAGAACCAAAGCGGACAGCAAGTACACGCTGGTGATCCTGGCAGCAAAGAGAGCCCGGAACATCATCGCCGGCGAGCCTCCCCTTGACGCCTCCGACGACCGTGAAAAACCGGTTTCGGTCGCGGCCAGAGAGATCGCCAACGAGTGGATCACCTACAGCAGGGAAGAGGAATAAGGAGCTCGCCAGGCGGCGGAAGCACTGCCGCAGGACATCATAGTGAACACAGCGAATTGAGAATGAGAGCGACCGGACAACGGGCCGCTCTTTACTTTTTTGTTGAAATGTAGCCTATAAGTACCATCGGTATTTTGCGGTCATTTATCTGACACGGAAGTCTTTCTAAAATGACATATAAAGGAAGACGTCAGGTGGAGAGGTAACGGCATTGACTACACTCAGCAATGCGCAGCGGATCGGCAGCCGTCTGCGCAGAGCCCGCAAGAGAAAGGGGCTGACTCAGGAAAAACTATCTGAACTGACCGGCATCGGGCGCGTCCACATCAGCCATATCGAATGCGGCCGGGTGAGTCCGAGCATGGAAAAACTGATTCTTCTCATGGACAGCCTCGAGGCGGAGCCCAATGAGATCTTTTGTGATGTCGTGAAGACCGGCAGGCCGTTCCTCATGAAAGAAAACGAGAGCCTGTTCAGGGAATTGGACAGCGGCAACCAGGCGATCGTCCGCATTGTGATGGAATCGCTGAAAAAGGAAATGCCGGATGGGTCTGACGAGGGGGGCGAGTAAGAAGGAAAAGGGAAACAGCCAAAGGCAGCCGCCATAGGTATTCAACAGGGAATTGACAGCAAGGGAGGCGTTATCTATGGACAGGAAGATCTATCTTCCGATCATCTGCAGGGATCTATCGCAGAAGATCAGGATCTCCTCGATCCTGTATCTGCAGCAGGAAACAAGATATGTGCGCATTATGACCGACCACGGGGAAGTGGTCATACGGGGACAGCTGGCGGATGTCGCAGAAGGACTGCCGGCTTCTTTTTATGAATGTCACTCGTATCTGATGGTCAATTGCGACAGGGTGGAAAAGATGCGGGACGGCAGCATCTTTTTTGACGACGGCACCTGTCTGCCGGTCGGAAAAGGCTCTTATGCGGCATTCCGGAAGCGATTCAACGCGTATTTGCGGTCGCTGGCATAAAACACTTGCAATCGCATAGCGATTCCTGTATCATATTACACGGCGCTCTTTCGTTTTGCGCCGGATCAATCAGACACACCGGGATGGGGCGAGAAGGTGCCCGCAAGGGTTTGTTCGCCGAAAGCCCACCGCCGGTGGAAGGAAAAAACCAGGAGGTAAACCAAATGTCAGTACTTAGCATGAAACAGCTGCTCGAAGCCGGCGTCCACTTCGGACACCAGACCAGAAGATGGAACCCGAAAATGGCTCCCTACATTTTCACGGAGCGCAACGGGATCTACATCATCGATCTGTCCAAGACGGTCAAACTCATCGACGAAGCGTATGACTTCATGAAGAAAGTCGCCGCGACCGGCAAGCCGATCCTCTTCGTTGGTACGAAGAAGCAGGCGCAGACCGCCATCCATGATGAGGCGCTCCGCTGCGACCAGTACTATGTCAACCAGAGATGGCTCGGCGGCATGCTGACCAACTACAAGACCATCTCGACCCGTATCAAGAGACTCAACGACATTACCGCGATGGAAGCGGACGGCACATTCGAAAAACTGTCCAAGAAGGAAGTCCTGATGCTCAAGAGAGAGCAGGAACGTCTCGAAAAGTACCTGGGCGGCATCAAGGATATGCCCGGTATGCCCGGCGCGATGTTCATCGTCGACCCGCGCAAAGAGCGCATTGCCATCAAAGAGGCGAAGATCCTCGGCATCCCTGTCATCGGTATCGTTGACACCAACTGCGATCCGGATGATGTCGACTACGTCATCCCGGCGAACGACGATGCGATCCGTGCGGTCAGACTGATCAGCTCCTGCATGGCGGATGCTGTTCTCGAAGCCCGTCAGGGTGAGAGCATGGCGGAAGCCGTCGAAACGATGGAAGCTGCGGAAGAAGTTGCGGAAGAGGCGGCGGACGAAGAGTAGTCCCCGGCGGATATAAGGAGGAAAAGATGGCTATCACAGCATCGATGGTAAAAGAACTGCGCGAAATGACGGGCGCAGGCATGATGGACTGCAAGAACGCGCTGGTTGAGACCGATGGCAATATCGATCAGGCGGTTGAATATCTGAAGGAAAAAGGTCTTGCCAAGGCAGCCAAAAAAGCCGGCCGTATCGCGGCTGAGGGGCTTGTCAGAATCGCTATCTCTGAGGATGAGAAGGCGGCGGCTGTCGTCGAGGTCAACTCCGAGACAGACTTTGTTGCCAAGAACGAAGAGTTCATTACGTTCGTTGACGATCTTGCCAAGCTCGCGCTTACCGCGGAGAGCAATGACATGGATGCGTTCAAGGCGATGGCTTATGACGGTGTCACTGTCGGCGACGCTCTCACAGCGAAGATCGCCAAGATCGGTGAGAACATGTCCCTGCGCCGCATCGACAAGGCGACAGGCGATGTTCTGACATCCTACATCCACGGCGGCGGCCGCATCGGCGTTATCGTCGCTGCGAACGGTGAAGCCACCGACGCCAACAAGGCGGCTCTGAAGAATATCGCGATGCAGGTTGCTGCTATGAACCCGCAGTATGTGAGCAGAGAGGATATCTCCGCGGAAGAGCTGGAAGGCATCCATAAGGTCACGCTTGAGAGCGCGCTGAACGATCCGTTCACACTTCCCAAGCCGATCCTGAATGCGCTTCTCGACAAGGCTGTCGACGGTGTCTGGTCCGCTGAGGATACAGCGATCCTCGCGGAGAAGAGAGCGGAGAAAGGCTTCAACTTCAACTATCTGCCGAACTTCCTCTCCGACGATGCAAAGGCCAAGCTCGCAGAGCTCGCCGTTGCTGACAAAGCGAACATCGTTGAGAACAAAGTCTTCACCGGTCTGGTCGAGGGCCGTATGAAGAAGCAGCTCAAAGAGATCTGCCTGATGGATCAGACATACGTCAGAGCAGAGGACGGCAAGCAGACTGTTGCGCAGTACCTCGCCTCTGTCGATCAGGGCCTGGCGCTGTCCAAAGTGATCCGCTTCGAGGTCGGCGAAGGCATCCAGAAGAAGGAAGAAGACTTCGCGGCAGAAGTTGCTGCACAGACAGCAGCTGCACAGGCGAAATAAGCGCGTCTGATAAAAAAGGGAATAAGCCCCGGCGGCCGGAAAGCTGCCGGGGTTTTTTGGTATCCAAAAATGTTTATCAGTTACAAAAAATGATATTTACAAACGAAATAATAAGTGCTATATTTCAGTCGATGGACGGTATCCTTGTAAAAAGGAACTATACCATATTAGACAACGGGAACTGAAGATGCTCATTCTGACAGGCATGTATCCGCATGTGAACGTGTCCTGAAAGCAATGCAGGAGCTGTCTGTGTTCACCGAATATGTGAGAATCGTCCATCCGCAGAGTATCACTTGTGCGGATTTTTATTACTCAGTGGACGAAAGGAGAAATCATTCGATGACGAGAGAAGAAAAGAATTTGCAGATCAGAAAAGAAGCACGCGCAACGGCCGTGCTGTTTCTCATCTGCTTCCTGTGGCATGTGGGCTGCGCCTACCTGCTTTCGGGAATTGACATCAAGGTGATGGGGCTGCCGCTGTGGTGGATCCTCAGTACACCGGGGGTATTCGTGATCGCGGTGGTTGGTGTTGTGATCCTTCTGAAGAAGGTCTTTGTGAATTTCAGCCTCGATGATGAAGCTGAAGCGGCAGGAAAGGAGGCCTGAAGATGGAGAGCAAACAGATCGCGATCTTAGGGATCCTTCTCGTTTATATGGCAGTCAATGCCATCATCGGTGTCTGGATGAGCCATCAGTCGGCCAAGCAGAACGCGTCCAGCGGATTCATCCAGAACTATTTCGTAGGCGGCCGCACCATGGGCGGTATCGTCCTCGCCATGACGCTGATCGCAACCTATACAAGTGCCAGCTCGTTCCTGGGAGGACCGGGACTGGCGGCGAGCTGGGGCCTGACCCAGTCCTGGGTCGCGGCGATCCAGATCGGTACGGCGTTCCTGACGCTCGGCGTGATCGGTAAAAAACTGGGACTCGTTTCCCGCCGCATCAAGGCAGTCACCATTTCGGATTATCTGAAAGCCAGATACAATTCCGATGCGGTCGTCATTCTCTGCAGCGTCATGCTCGTCGTGTTCTTCATCACACAGATGATCGCGCAGTTCAAAGGCGGCGCCACACTCATTCAGACAGTAACAGGGCTTTCATATACGCACGCGCTGATCCTGTTCTCGGTGATCGTCATTGCCTACACCGCTTTCGGCGGATTCAAGGCGGTCGTTATCACCGATACGATCCAGGGCTTCATCATGGCCTGTGGTACATTCCTGCTCCTGTTCTTCGTCCTCCGCGCGGGCGGCGGCATGGAAAACATTATCGATTTCAACGCGGCCAACAATCCCGGCTGGGATCTGATCGGCAAAGGGGAGTTCGGAAAAGAGATCGGCGCATTGCGCCCCGGTTATCTGATCTCCTTCTGGGTGCTCGTCGGTGTCGGCGTGCTGGGGCTTCCGCAGACCGCTGTCAGAAGCATGGGCTTCAAAGATACAGAGTCCCTGCATAAAGCGATGCTCTGGGGGACCGTTGTTGTCGGCATTCTCATGATCGGTATGCATTTTGCCGGTACGATGGCGCTTCCGCTGATCGGGGAAGAGCAGCTTGCCAATACCGACTCGGTCATCCCGTATGTCGTCAACAAATTCATGCCGACGTGGGCGGCAGGGCTGTTCCTGGCTGCGCCGCTGGCGGCTGTCATGTCGACGGTAGATTCGCTGCTGATCCTCGCTTCCGCTACGCTTCTCAAAAATCTGTTCGTGACATATATCGCGAAAGAAGGTGTTGTGCAGGCGGTCAAGGCAGACCAGTCCACTGAGATGACAGTCAGTGACAGCACCGAGAAAAAACTCAAGTACGGCAGCTTTGCACTGACTGTTGTGCTCGGGCTGATCGTCTTCGTGCTGGCGCTCAATCCGCCGTCGATCCTTGTCTGGATCAACCTGTTCGCGATGGGCGGTCTCGAGGCGACCTTCTTCTGGCCTCTGGTCGGCGGCCTGTACTGGAAAAGAGGAAACGCTGCCTGCTGCATCGCTTCGATCATCTGCGGCGTCGCGACATTCGTCTTCTTCAATCAGGTCAAGATCGCGCCGTTCGGGATCCATGAGATCGTGCTCGGTCTGCTCGTCGGCGGTATTGCCTACTTTGCGGTCGGTCTTCTGAACAAGAAGGAACCGGACCCGGAAATGCTCAGAAAGTGTTTCTAATACGATAACGTGTCACGCGGCTCCATCGTACACAACGGTGGGGCCGCATCTTTTGTAAGCGGGAGAACATGATGGACAGAGAACGATTTGACCCGGATGTTTATGAATTCTACCGGGCGGCACTGGAAGGCCCGGGGTTTGAAGTGCCTTTCCGGATGGAAGACCTGCCGCTTCTGCGTGCAGATGAGATTTCCCGACACCTTATGAGCACGGAGCCGTATGAGGTGTCTGCGAAGAAGGATGTGTTCATCGAGCGTGGCGGTCTGCCGCCGCTGCCCGTGCGTGTCTATGTGCCCGAAAGTGCAGCCTCATCGGATGTACCGGTTCCTGTTTTGCTGTATTTTCACGGCGGCGGATTCATCATGGGCAGTATCGAAGACCACGATCCGCTCTGCGGAAAACTCGCGGATGCCTGCGGGGCTGTGGTCATCGCCGTGGAGTACCGGCTTGCGCCGGAAGATCCGTTCCCGGCCTGTATCGAGGATGCAGTGTGTGCGGCGGAATGGGCGGCTGCGCATGCGGGGGAATACGGCGGGGATCCTCACAGGCTGATGGCAGGCGGAGACAGTTCCGGCGCGACGATCAGCACCGCGCTGGCATTGCTCGCAAGAGACGGGGAGGCCCCCGCTTTGTCAAGGCTCATTCTGTTTTACGGCACATACGGCTGTGTTGATATAGAGGACTCCGCCTCGGCGCAGATGTTCGGACAGGGCGGATACGTGCTGCCGGTCAGCGCCATGCAGACAATGATCGGGCTCTATGTGCCTGACGGGACGGATCCGTCTGACAGCAGGCTCAACCCCGGTAAGGCGGAGGACCTTGGCGGTCTGCCGCCGGCGATCGTCGTGACGGCTGAGTTCGACCCGCTCAGAGATGACGGGGAGGCGTTTGCGGAACGCCTTGCGGCCAGCGGCAATGATGTCACCTGTATCCGCATGGACGGTATGATGCATGGATTTGTGGTATACTGGCAGAGGTTCCGGCGGGCAGAAGAACTGCTGGACCGCATCGGAACGATGGTCCGCTGACAGGTTTGACACGGGCACAGGAAACATATGAAACCAGTTGAAGCAGAGAAGCAAAAACAGATTTTCGAAGACGCCTGCCTTTACGATGTCATCATCGTTGGCGCCGGCGCAGCAGGCCTGATGTGCGCGGCGTCGCCTGCCTGGCGTGCCGGCGGAAAACGGCTGATCCTCGAAAGCGGAAAACGCCCCGGCCTCAAGCTTTTGATGAGCGGCGGCGGACATTGTAATATCACGCATGAAGGGAGTATGCGCGATCTTCTTCCTGCTTACGGACCTGCGGGCAAGACGCTGCGGGCATGCCTTTACAAGTACGGCAATCTTGACAGCAAGGCCTTTCTGGAAAGGGCGGGCGTACCGCTGTATGCGGATGAAACAGGGCGGGTGCTGCCGGTTTCCATGAAAGCGCAGGATGTGCTGGATGCGTATCTTGCGGCTGTGCAAAAGAACGGTTTCGCGTTCCGGTACGGGCAGAAAGTGCATGCGGTCTCTGTTTCGCTCTGCGGGGGCACGTTTGACGGAAATACCCAAAATATACAAGAAGAAACTTATTGTATACATACAGAATCGCAGGTCTTCAGGTGCAGGACGCTGATCCTCGCGACAGGGGGATGCTCCTATCCTGCGACCGGTTCAGACGGGTCCATGTTCCGGACATTGCAGCGGGATCTTGCGGTTGCTGTGACACCGCTTGCGCCGGCGCTGGTCCCCGTGATACCGGAGGCGTACCCTTATGCTGATCTTGCCGGGATCACGCTGCCACGGGTGCGGGTCAGCATTCATCGGGAAGGCCGGAAGAGCATTCATAAAGAAGGGGCGCTCCTGTTCACCCACACATCGTTTTCCGGACCCTGCGCACTGGATATTTCCGGCCATGCCGTCCCCGGCAGCCGGATCGCGCTCAACTACCTTTATCCGATGGCTTTTGATGAGGCATATGCCGCGGTCCGGGCGCAGGGCATGAGGACTGGGAAAGCGGTGGCGGAAGCTTTTTCGCTGCCAAAACGGCTGGCGTCTCTGCTGGTGCAGCGTGCGGCCGATTCTCCGAAAAAGCTGGCGCGTCTTCTCACAGAAGATACGTTCCCGGTTGCCGGCACGGAAGGGTTCCGCACCGCGATGGTCACGAAGGGCGGGGTCTGTCTGTCAGAGGTCGACAGCAAAACGATGGCGCTTAAGAACCATTCGCAGATCTATGTCATAGGGGAAGCTTTGGATGCGGACGGCATCAGCGGTGGTTACAATCTGCAGCTCTGCTGGTCAACTGCGCAGGCTGCCGCTTATGCAGCGGCAGAGGATTGACAGATCTGCCCGGCGCTGTTCCTGTGGATGCGATTCCTTCCCGGGGATAAGCAGTTTGAAATATGCACAGAAAGAGTATATACTGATTGCGAACTTGTCAGTATTATCCAAGCGCATCCTGATGCCCCCTGACGCATCATGGATTGAAATCTTCCGGGAAAGGAGTAGGCGATGGCAACGGTCAAAATCACGAAAGATAATTTTGAAACAGCAGTCCTGCAGGCGGCAAAGCCCGTTCTTGTAGATTTCTGGGCAGTCTGGTGCGGGCCGTGCCAGATGGTGGGGCCCATCCTCGAGGAAATCTCGGACGAACGCGACGATCTGATCGTCGGCAAGGTCAACGTAGACGAGGAGCAGGAACTTGCGGCGCAGTTCGGTGTGATGAGCATCCCGACCATGATCCTCTTCAAAGGCGGCGAGGCAGCCGGCAAGATCGTCGGTGCGATGCCCAAAGAGGAGATCCTGAAGATCCTGGGGTGACAGCCGCGTGCCGCGAAGCGGCAGCCCGCTGATTTGACTTGAGGAGCGGGATAGTGTAAACTTTAAAAGAACTGGTCCATTTGTTCGCTGTTTTTGTATGTCAAAAGCAGCTGCAAACGGCCGGTTTTTTTATGGATCGGACGCGCTGCGGCCGGGAAGGAGTACGACAGCCAGTTGGGAATGAGTGCCTTAAAAAAGCATAACTGCAAACGAAAAGCGGCGATCCTGCTGTTGATAGGATGCCTGCTTTTGTTACTCTCAATGCCTGTCGGCGCAGTGACTTCTTCCTTTACGGTCTCAGGAGCCAACCATCCGGTGACACTGGCACAGGGGCAGTCCTTCAGCATTACCGGCACCGTTACATCGGCAGCGGAACTGAAGACCGTGACGGTCGGCGTCGTCAGCGATGCGACCGGAAAATGGGTCGATACGGCGACCTATGCGGCTTCTCCCAATGCGAAGACATTCGATATCGCAGCGGCGGATGAATCGGTCCGTTTCGGCAGCCTGCCGGCGGGGACGTATACCTACCGGATCGCGGTGAAGGACGCGAACGGCACATCCAAGTATCTGATGAAAGAGCCGTTCACCGTAACGGGATCCGGCGGTTCTTCGGCTGCGTCCTCTTCGCTGACGCTCAGCGGCGCGAATTACCCGACATCCCTCGTGCAGGGGGGCTCTTTTGCTGTTGCCGGGACGATCACATCAGCTGTCACGATCAGGATCGTGACAGTCGGCGTTGTCAGTGACGCGACCGGTAAATGGGTGAGCAGTGCGACATACAGCAACAGCAATGTGAATGCAAAATCCTTTAACGTAGCTTCCGCGGATGCTTCGATCCAGTTCGGCAGTCTGCCGGCAGGATCGTATTCCTACCGGATCGCCGCCAAAGACGCGAACGGGACATCGAAATACCTGCTCAATAAACCGTTCACCGTGACGGCATCGTCAGACACCGGTCAGACGGCGTCCTTCTCGATTTCCGGAGAGACGTATCCCGTATCCCTGAAGCAGGGGCAGTCCTTCAGTCTGAAAGGGACGGTCACTTCTGCTGCGCTCATCAGGACGGTCACGGTCGGTGTCGTCAGCGACGCGACCGGAAAGTGGGTGAGCGGCGCAACGTACAGCAACAGCAATGTCAATGCGAAGACGTTCAATGTTGCGGATGCGGATGCGGATGTGAATTTCGGGAGTCTGCCCGCAGGGACCTATACCTACCGGATCGCGGTGAAGGATGCGAACGGGAAGTCGGCATATGTCCTGAAAAAAGCATTCAGCGTGACAGCGGGGTCGTCGTTCTCGATCGCAGGCGCGGCCTATCCGGCATCTCTGAAACAGGGGCAGTCTTTCAGCATCAGCGGCACCGTCACATCGGCCGTGGAACTGAAGACCGTGACGGTCGGCGTCGTCAGCGATGCGACCGGGAAATGGGTCGATACAGCGACCTATGCAGCTTCTCCCAATGCGA
The DNA here is from genome assembly GCA_024697655.1 of Clostridiales bacterium. The sequence continues at coordinate 13,190 of JAILFI010000056.1, read as the reverse complement.
AGACATTCGATGTTGCGGCAGCGGATCCGTACATCGTTTTCGGCAGCCTGCCCGCGGGCAGTTATACCTACCGGATCGCGGTGAAGGATGCGAACGGTACGTCGGCGTATGTCCTGAAAAAGGCATTCACGGTGACAGCGTCCGGTTCTTCCTCTGCTTTTACCATTTCCGGCGCCAACTATCCGACGACGCTTTCGCAGGGCGGTTCCTATTCCCTGAAAGGCAAGGTGACATCCATCCTGACGCTGGACTGCGTGACAGTCGGCGTTGTCAGTGACGCGACCGGCAAGTGGGTCAGCGGAGCGACGTACAAGACTTCGAATATCCGGTCGAAGACATTTGATATCGCGACCGCGGACCCGCATATCTCTTTCGGCAGTCTGCCGGCCGGCACGTACACCTACCGGGTCGCGGCACGCGATACGAGCGGCACGACGCAGTATGTCCTGAAAAAGCCGTTCACGGTCACGGCGGCATCCGGCACAGCCGGCGCAACGATCCTTCCGTATAATGCGGCGCTGATCAAAGCGATCGGCAAGCAGCCGTATTCCGGGCCGTGCGGGATCTATTCGATGGCGTATGCGAGAGCGGTCATCGACGGCGCGTTCCCGCTCAACGGATACGACTCCTACCAGGCGCGCATCATCAAAGAGTACGGTCTTGGCAGCAGTTATGCCTACTGGAGCAGAGCCGGCGGGACGCTGACCAAATACTCCACGGAAAGCAGTCTTTATAAAGCGGCCTTCAGCCAGATCGCGGCGGGCAAACCCTGCATCATCAACTGCTACAACCCGCAGACAGGCAACAATCATTTTGTGCTCGCCATCGGGTATGTGAAGGGTACGACCAAAACGAATGTGTCTCTGAACAGTTTCATCGTGCTTGATCCCGCGACAGGGACGCAGCGGCTGATGAGCGGGACCGGCTATCAGACGCCGGTGAATTCCCCGTACGGACCGGAGCTGGTGACTTTCTGAAACCTCGTTTAGTGAGTACAAATGCGGCGCGGCAGAACCTGCGCCGCGTTTTTGTTTTTGTCGTACAGGGCGGGTGAAGATATGGTATAATAATGCTACTATAATCGGACGCATATGGCGTCTTCGTAGTTGACGGACAAGGAGAGATCCATGAAAGAACCTGCTTACAAACGTGTATTGCTCAAACTGAGCGGCGAAGCGCTTGCCGGAGAAAAGAAGACCGGTTTTTCCGATGAGATGCTCAAGGATGTCGCCGGACAGATCAAGGCGATCCATGACCTGGGTGTGGAGATCGCGATCGTGATCGGCGGCGGCAATTTCTGGAGAGGCCGCACGAGCGGCGATATGGACCGCGCGACGGCGGACAGCATCGGGATGCTCGCAACCGTCATGAATTCGCTGGCTCTGCAGGATGCGCTGAAGGCGGCGGGGCTTGACGCCCGCACGATGACTTCCATCGCAATGCGGGAAGTCGCCGACCAGTATACCATCCGGGATGCGTGCAGATTGCTTTCGGAAGGATGCATCACCATCCTCGGCGGCGGGACCGGACATCCGTACTTTTCGACGGATACAGCGGCGGCGCTCCGGGCTGCGGAGATCGGGGCTGATGTCATTCTCTTCGCCAAGAACATCGATGCAGTGTATTCCGCGGATCCCAAAGAGGACCCGAATGCGGTGAAATTCGATAAACTGACCCATATGGAAGTGCTGGAAAAAGATCTGAAAGTCATGGATCTGACCGCGGCTTCCCTGTGCAAGGACAACGCTATCCCGATCCACGTCTTTGCGCTGTCGGAAGAGGGCAATATGATGCGCGCCGTGATGGGCGAGCCGATCGGGACAGTGATTTCTTAGTATCCAAGGAGGAAGGATCATGAGTGAGCAAGTATTGAACACATTGAATGAAAAGATCGAAAAGAGCATCGAGGCGCTCAAGTCCGAGCTCAATACCGTCCGCGCAGGCCGTGCGAACCCGGCGCTTCTCGACCGCGTAGAGGTCGAATACTACGGGACCCCCACGCCGCTCAAGCAGCTCGCGAACATTTCCTGCCCTGACCCCCGCACCATCGCTGTCCTGCCGTTCGACCCGAAAGCGATCGGCAACATCGAGCGTGCGATCCTGGCAGCCAATATCGGCATCAATCCCGTCAATGACGGCAAGATGGTCCGCCTCTCCATTCCGCAGGTCACTGAGGAGAGAAGAAAGGAACTGACCAAGACCGTCCATGCGATGGGGGAAGAGGGCAAAGTCCACATCCGCAACCTGCGCAAAAAGGCCAATGACGAGATCAAAAAAGAAGAGAAAGCCGGCGAACTGACCGAGGATGACAGCAAGCAGGATATGGAACTGATCCAGAAAGCTGTTGACGCCGGCATCAAGAAAGTCGACGAAGTCATTGCCAACAAGAATAAAGAGATCATGGAAGTATAGCGCATGACGGAAGCAAAGACCCTGCCCCGTCACGTCGCCATCATCATGGACGGCAACGGCAGATGGGCAAAGAAGAGAAAACTGCCTCGTGTCATGGGCCATAATGCCGGAATGAAAGCCATGCGGGAGATCGTCAGACGGTCTTCCGATCTTGGCGTGGAGTATCTGACTGTTTATGCGTTTTCCACAGAGAACTGGAAACGCACACAGGAGGAGATCGGCGGCATTTTCGGGCTCCTGATCAAGTATGTCAACCAGGATCTGCAGGAACTGCACGATGAAAACGTGCGGGTCAACATCCTGGGGGACTGGAGCATCATGCCCGCAGATGTCAGAGAAGCGCTCGGCAAAACGCTTTTCATGACCCGCAACAATACAGGGCTGACATTCAATATCGCCCTGAACTACGGCAGCCGGGACGAGATCACACGCGGTGTCCGGGAACTTGCAGAGCAGGTGAAGAACGGGGAACTGGATCCCTCTGAGATCGACGAAGCCGCGATCAGCCGTCATCTGTACACGGGCAAACTGGGTGTCCCCGATCCGGATCTGATCATCCGGCCGGGCGGCGAGGTCAGGCTGTCCAACTATCTCCTCTGGCAGGTAGCCTATGCGGAGATGTACTTCTGCGATACGCTCTGGCCCGATTTTACACCGGATGAATACGAACAGATCCTGCGGTCCTTTGACAGCCGCGAAAGACGCTTTGGAGGGCGCAACGAATGAAGACAAGGATCCTATCCGGCCTGATCATGGCACCGTTTCTGGCATTGCTGTATTTTGGCGGCTACGTGCTCATGGCGGGCTGCATCTTCGTCGGTGCGGTCGGTCTGTATGAGTTCTATAAGGGCTTCCACAGTCTGGATGTCCATCCGTCCTATCCGATCGGACTTGGTTCGCTGGCGCTGCTGTATCTGATCAATATCATCCTGTGGCACCGCGGCGCGCTCGGCTGGCAGCAGGGCACGTATTACTATACCTGCTGGCTTTTCCTGACGGTCGTGGCATCCATGCTGTATCTGTTCGCGATCGAGCACAGAAAACTGGAGGACGCGATGGCGACCATCACCGGTATCGTCTACGTGGTCTTTTTCTCTTTCCACATGATGCTGGTCGATCAGAGCAACCTGCCTATACTGGTCTGGATCATCGTGCTGGGCGCGTTCGGAACGGATATCTGTGCCTACTTTGCAGGGGTGTTCCTCGGCAAACACAAGCTCTGCCCGAAGATCAGCCCGAAGAAGACCATCGAGGGATCGCTCGGCGGTGTGCTCGGGAGCGTGCTGCTGTGCGGTCTGTTCGGCGTCTTTTTCGCGCCGGAAGCAGCGCTGCACTGCTTTATCCTCGGCGGGCTGTGCGGCATCTTCTCGCAGTTCGGCGATCTCACCGCATCCATCTTCAAGCGTAAGATGGGCATCAAAGATTACGGCAATCTCATCCCGGGGCACGGCGGCATTCTGGACCGCTTTGACAGCGTGCTGTTCACCGCGCCTCTGGTGTTCTACTATATCCATCTGGTCATCATACCGCTGACCTCGCTGTAGAGCCGCCCCGGCGGCCGGCGGCGCAGCAGAGCGGGAAAGGAATCGCTTTCTATGAAGTCTCTGATCATTCTGGGGAGCACCGGCTCCATCGGATCACAGTGCCTTGATATCATCCGTCTTCACAGAGACAGGTTTACTGTCTCTTGTTTATGCTGCGGCAGCCGCGTCGGTCTCCTGCGGGAACAGATCGAGGAATTCGCGCCGCATACGGTCGTTGTTGCGGACGCGCACGATGCGGAGGATCTCAGACGGGACTACCCGGCGTTGACGGTCCTGTGTGGTGACGAGGGCCTCAGCGAAGCTGCCGCCGGAGAAGGCGATCTTGTTCTGAATGCCCTGGTGGGGATCCGCGGCCTGGCACCGACGCTTGCCGCCATCGAAGCGGGTAAGGATATCGCGCTAGCCAACAAAGAAACGCTCGTCACGGGCGGGGAACTCGTGATGCGCCGCGCAGCGGAAAAAGGGGTGAAGATCCTGCCAGTCGACAGTGAGCACAGCGCCATCTTCCAGTGTCTGGAGGCGGCGATGGGCAACCGTCCGGCATCTGTCATCCTGACTGCATCCGGCGGCCCGTTCCGCGGGTATACCCTGGAGCAGCTCGAAAATGTGACGCTGGCGCAGGCGCTGGCACACCCGAACTGGTCCATGGGGAAGAAGATCACTGTGGACAGCGCGAGCATGGTCAACAAGTGCCTGGAGATCATCGAGGCGAAGCATCTGTTCGGTATGGCGCCGTCAGAGATCGAAGTGGTGATCCACCCGCAGAGCATCGTGCATTCTATGGTCCGGTTCACGGACGGGGCGGTCCTGGCACAGCTCGGCACACCCGATATGCGTGTCCCGATCGCCTATGCGATGGATTGGCCGAGAAGAGATACAACAGGCGCCCCGCGCCTTGATTTTGCTTCCCTTGCGGGAGGCCTGACATTTGAGATCCCGGACACGGACGTGTTCCGGACGATCCCCCTGGCGTATGAAGCGCTCGAGCGGGGCGGGACGGCAACGGCCGCCCTCAACGGCGCCAACGAGGTCCTCGTGGCGGCGTTTCTGGAAGAAAAGATCCGGTTCGTCGACATTCAGGAAACCCTCCTGAAGGTGATGGACCATTATCAGGACACCCCGGTGGATACAATCGAAGCAGTCTTTGAGGCGGACAGAACAGCCCGCAGGATGACGGAGGAGGTGCTGGCCTCCCTATGATCACTGCTATCGCTGCGATCCTGATGTTCTGCATCCTCATCTTCATACACGAATTCGGGCACTTTGCCGCCGCCAAGGCGTGCGGCGTCAGGGTGAACAAATTCGCGCTCGGCATGGGCCCCGCCTTTCTGAAGAAGCAGAAAGGCGAGACGGAGTATTCTCTCAGGGTCTTCCCGATCGGCGGTTTCTGCGAGATGGAAGGAGAAGACGAAGAGTCGGAAGATCCGCGTGCTTTCAGCAATAAAAAATCCTGGCAGAAAGCCGTGATCCTCGTTGCGGGACCGGCGATGAATTTTCTGCTGGCATTGCTCCTGATGATCTTCCTGACCTATCAGATGGGGACAGCGACGACCACGCTCGACGTGATCATCGACGGCAGTCCGGCACAGGAAGCGGGGCTTCTGACAGGAGATGAACTGGTCTCTGTCAATGGTCATCCTGTCGAGGAATGGACGGATCTTACTGCTTATATCAATTCTTCGGAGACCGAGGAACAGACGATCGTCGTACGGCGGGACGGGGAAGAGATCACCATCGTCAGCGGGACTTACGAAGAAGGCGGCCGCCGTATGATCGGCGTACAGCCGGCCTTTGAGAAGGATCTCGCGGGGGCGTTCGTCCAGGGGCCGAGAGCGACCTGGAATCTCACCCGCGACATGTACGGCGTACTCAAGCAGCTGTTCACCGGCGGCGTTTCCGCGAAGGAACTGTCCGGCCCGGTGGGGATCGTCTATATCGTCAATCAGACGGTCAAGACAGGGCTGCTCAATATGATCTATCTGATGGCGCTGATCTCGCTCAACCTCGGGATCATGAACCTGCTGCCGTTCCCGGCGCTCGACGGCGGGCGGCTCGTATTCGTCGTCATCAGAAAACTGACAGGCAAACGGGTGACCGATGAGATGGAAGCCAAGGTCAACATCGCCGGTTTCCTTGTTCTGATCGCCCTGATGCTGTATGTTACCTGGAATGATATCGTGCGGTTCATTGCACCGCTGTTCGGGGGCTGATATGAAAAAACAGATCCAAGTCAGAAACGTAAAGATCGGCGGCGGCGCGCCTGTCGCCGTGCAGTCGATGCTCAACGTGCATACAGAAGATGTAAAGGCATGCCTGGCGCAGATCGGGCGGCTGGAACAGGCCGGCTGTGACATCGTGCGCCTTGCCGTTCCGAATATGGAAGCGGCAGAGGCGTTCGGCGAGATCCGCCGGAAGACGGATATGCCGCTCGTTGCGGATATCCACTTTGATTACCGCCTGGCAGTCGCAGCCGTGCGAAGCGGTGCGGACAAGATCCGCATCAACCCCGGGAACATCGGTGACGACGACCGGGTGCAGGCCGTGGTGGATGCCTGCCGGGAGCGGGGGATCCCGATCCGCGTAGGCGTCAATTCCGGTTCCCTGGAGAAGGACCTGCTCGAGCTGTACGGGCCGACCGCCAGAGCGCTGGCGGAGAGCGCGCTTCGCAATGTGCGCCGGATCGAGGACATGGGCTTTACGGATATCGCGGTATCCCTCAAGTCCTCCGACGTGCCGACGACCATCGAAGCGTACCGGATGGTCGATCAGGCATGCGACTATCCGCTGCACATCGGCGTGACCGAAGCGGGCACCCGTGAAAGCGGGATCATCAAGTCCGCCGTCGGTCTGGGCACACTGCTCATGGACGGCATCGGCGATACGATGCGCGTTTCGCTGACAGGGGACCCGGTCGCGGAAGTGACAGCTGCCCGCAAGATCCTCGCCGCCTGCGGCAGAGAGAAGGAGCCGATCAATATCGTGGCCTGTCCAACCTGCGGCAGGACGAAGGTCAACCTTGAAGCCATCGTGCTGGACGTCACCGCAGCGCTTATGCCGATCGGCAGACAGCGTCAGGAAGAAGGCAAAAAGCCGCTGACCGTCGCTGTCATGGGCTGTGAGGTCAACGGGCCGGGGGAAGCCGCGGAGGCGGACCTGGGGGTGGCAGGCGGCAACGGCAAAGGGCTGCTGTTCCGCAAAGGAGAAAAACTGAAAGTTGTCGATGAGAGCGAGATCACATCGGCATTGGTAGAATTAGTGAGGCATTATGAAGACATTTAAAACCGTTCACACTGTCATCGCCAGAGACCTCAATGCACATATGACACTCTACGCGGGCAGGGCGATGGAGTGGGCCTTTGAGGCCAACTACATGGCCACAGTCGAAGCGCGCAACGAAAATCTGAACATCGTCTACAAAGACATCCACAGTTTTGATTTCAAGGCGCCGGCCAAACTGGGCTATGTCCTGGAGTACGAGGTGACCGTCGTCCGTGTCGGCGCCAAGTCCATGACCATGCGTACGGGCGTTTACGAGATGGTTTCCAGAAGACTCATCGCGGAAGGCTATATGACTTTTGTCACGATCGATGAGGCGACCGGAAAGAGCGTGCCCTGTACGGTGGAACTGGATGAGCCGGGCAGCGCGGAGGAGGCTTTCTGGAGAGAAAAAGCGGAGTCGTATTTCAGATGATTGGCAGGATCCTTGAGAAACATCTGCATACCGGACAGAGTGTCAGCATCGAAGACGCTGTCCTGTCGAGAGACGCAGGGTGCCTGTTCCTTACCGGAACGTCCAACTTTACACCGGACGACGCCTGGGAGGAGGCTGTACGCCGCGAGATCCTGGCTGCCGTGCCGGGCCTTTCCGACGTACGCTTTGAGGTGACGGCTGTATTGCCCGCGCTCGCACTGGAGGACGTGCTTCCTCTGGCGCTGCGTCTCGTACAGGACAACCAGCAGGATCCGTGGATGCGCGCCGTGACGCCGGAAGGGCACACCTTTGAAGAGGAAACGCTGTTCCTGAGCGTGATGGGCGACCGCGCTGCTGAGGAACTCGACCGGACTGCCGCTCCGTATTTCAGCCGCACGGTCAGTGAAGAACTGGGCCGTCCTGTTACGGTGCGGTTCCGTCATAATGAAGAGGCTCAGGAAGAGATCTTTGCGGACATCCAGGACAGTTTTGACGCGCCGCCTGAGCCGGAGCAACCGGAAGAAGAGAAAAAACGCTCTTTTGCGGACGGGCGCATCAAAGGGCGGTTCATCGACCGCCCGCCCATCCCGATGGCGCAGCTGCCGCGCGATGAAGTGCCGGTCACAGTCGCGGGGAGAGTGTTCTCCGTGGAGACGCGCCGCGTGAAGAAATCCGAGCGCGCCATGCGGTTCTCCAAAGACAAGGATGATACGTCCACACTCGTGACGCTCTATATGTCGGACAAGACGGAGTCCGTCTGTGTCAAGATGTTCTGTGACAACAAGGAGTGGGCGGAGATCGAAGGTGTCATGTCGCCCGGCTGTGATATCATCGTCGGCGGCAAACTTGAGCAGGATCAGTTCCTTAAGAGCATGGTCATCCGTGCCCGCGACATCGGCACCTGGAAAATGCCGGAACGGGAGGATACTTGTGAAAAGAAGCGCATCGAGCTCCACGCGCATACCAAACTGAGCGCTCTTGACGGGCTTTCCGATCCGCAGGCGCTGGTCAAGCGCGCCGTCAAGTGGGGGCACGAAGCGATCGCCATCACAGACCACGGCGTCGTTCATGCGCTGCCCAAAGCGTATGATGCGGGCGGCAGCAAGATCAAGGTCATCCTCGGCACGGAAGGGTATCTGTACGATGACGCCGGGAAGATCGATGAGAACGGTGAGATCGACTATATGTCCGGCCGCACGTACCACATCGTCGTGCTGGCGAAGAACCTGACAGGGCGAACCAATCTGTACAAACTGATCAGCTATTCGCACATGGACTATTTCTATAAAAAACCGCGCCTGCCCCGGTCCGTCCTGCAGAAGCACCGGGAAGGGCTGATCCTTGGATCGGCCTGCCAGGCGGGCGAACTGTATCAGGCGATCGTGAATGGTGCCCCGGAGGAGCAATTGCTCGAGATCGCATCGTTCTATGACTATCTGGAAGTGCAGCCGCTGTCGAACAACCACTTTATGATCGAGGACCCGCGCTATCCGCTGATCAATTCGGAAGAGGATATCCGCAGCTGCAACAGGAAGGTGCTGGAACTCGGCAAACGGCTCGGCCTGCCGGTCGTCGCGACCAGTGATACGCACTACATTGATCCGGAAGACAACATTCTCCGCGAGATCATCCGCGCGGGGCAGGGTTACAGCGACATCGGCGGCGATCATGGTCTGTATTTCAGAACGACCGACGAGATGCTGCAGGAGTTCTCCTATTTCGGCGAACAGGACTGCTATGATGTGGTCATCGGCGGCCCCGCGAAGGTCGCGGCGATGTGCGAGAAGATACCGCCTGCACCGGGCAGGGAATTCCCGCGCCCGACCATCAAGGACGCGGATAAGATCCTCAGGGAGAGCTGTGAACAGAAGATGCGGGAGCGTTACGGGGATCCTGCGCCGCAGGATCTGGTGGAGCGGCTCAACAAGGAACTCGACAGCATCATCGACAACGGATATGCCGTCCTGTACGTATCCGCCAAGATGCTGGTCGACAAGTCCAACTCGGACGGCTACATCGTCGGTTCCAGAGGATCGGTCGGTTCGTCCTTCGCGGCGTTCATGTCCGGCATCTCCGAAGTCAATCCGCTGGCGGCGCACTACGTATGTCCGCACTGCCGCCACTTCGAATGGGGCGACACGCTGGAGTATGAGTGCGGCGTCGATATGCCGGACAAGAACTGTCCGGAATGCGGCACCCTGATGGACAGGGACGGCTATTCGATCCCGTTCGAGACCTTCCTCGGCTTCAGCGGCAACAAAGAGCCGGATATCGACCTCAACTTTGCCGGTGAGTATCAGCCGATCGCACAGAAGTACGTCGATGAGATCTTCGGTGCGGAGAACACCTATAAGGCCGGTACTGTCGGCACAGTTGCGGAGAAGACCGCGTACGGCTTCATTTCCGCCTACAGTGAAGCGACACACCGGAGTGTCAGCCGGTTTGAAAGGGAACGGCTGGCCAAGGGCTGCGAGGACGTGAAGCGGACTACCGGACAGCATCCGGGCGGCATCATCGTCGTGCCGGACGGGCATCAGATCTTCGAGGTCACCCCGATCCAGTATCCTGCCAACAAGAAAGAGTACGGCATCGTCACCACACACTTTGATTATCACAGTTTTGAGGAAGCGCTCCTCAAGCTCGATATCCTCGGTCACGATGGTCCGACCATGGTCCGTCTGCTGCACAATTCGACGGGCATCGACCCGCAGACGGTGCGGATCAACGATCCGAAGGTCATGGAGCTGTTCCTCGGGACCAAATCGCTGGATATCAAAGATCCGCAGTACCGGTTCACAGACGGCAGTTACGGCATCCCTGAATTCGGGACGCCCATCGCCCGCGGGATGCTCAACGACACACATCCCAAACGCATCGGGGATCTGGTCCGCCTGACAGGTCTGGCGCACGGCACCGATGTCTGGTCGGGCAATGCGCAGGATCTGATCAAGAAAGGCGTCGCTACGATGGGTGAAGTCATCGCGACCCGTGACGACATCATGACCTACCTGATCGAGAAAGGTCTGCCGAAGGCCGAAGCCTTCGATATCATGGAACGCGTCAGAAAGGGCAAGGTCGCCGGCGGCAAGGTCAAGGAGTGGCCGGAGTGGTCGAAAGACATGCGCGAGCACGGCGTGCCGGAGTGGTACATCGGCTCCTGCGAGAAGATCAAGTACATGTTCCCGCGCGGCCACGCGGCGGCGTACGTCATCATGTCCTGCCGCATCGCCTACTTCAAGATCTACTATCCGCCGCATTTCTACGCGGCCAGATGCACGACGAAGGTCGAGGACTTCAATTGGGATATCGTGCAGGGCGGGATCCGCATGGTGGAGAGCCGCATGGACGAGATCGATCAGTATCTCGACGAGGCGCCGCCCGGTAAGACGGTCACCAAAGAGAAGAACGAGAAGACGCTGCTGGAGATCATCTATGAGATGCTCGCAAGAGGCTACGAGTTCGAAGCCCCCAGTTTCGAGCATTCCGCGGCGGATCATTTCACCGTCCACGACAACAAGGTCGTCGTGTCGCTGAACGCGCTCGAGGGCATCGGCACCAGTGCCGCCCGCTCGATCATGGAGGCGTACCGGGAGCGGCCGTTCGAGACGGTCGAGGACATCCAGGTCCGCGGTAAGGCGAACAAGACCGCCATCGAAGCACTGCGGAAGATCGGCCTGCTTGACGGTATGGACGAGTCCAATCAGCTGTCATTCTTTTAAAAGAAAGCAAACAAGCGAAAGCCCGGAAGAGAGATCTCCGGGCTTTTCAGTACGCTTTTCGTATTGCTATATAACTGATACGTCCTGTATAATCTGAATGTCAGAAACTAGCAATCGTCTGACAACAGAGCTTGTGATGCCGGCGGAAGCCGGCACACGGACAACGCAGACTGTGTATTTTATGCCGGAGAAAGGAGCGGTGTGGCTCATGAAGCCTTTGATGAAAAAAATCGGCTGTATAGTCCTGATATTTGCAATGATGATCACGTTCATTCCGGCAATGAGCCAGGCGGCTTATGCGGATGAAGAGGTTACTGTCGCCGGAACGCAGCAGGATACGGATCCCCCGGAGATCGACACCGCCGTGATGACTGTCTCACCAAAGACCGCTTCGCCGGGAGATACTGTGACCATCTCTGTCAGAGTGACGGATGCATCGGAGATCGCGGAGGTATCTTTGTCTCTGCGGTACCCGGACGGAACCGAAGAAACCGGGGTGGTGATGCAGTATAACGAGGAGACTGAGTTATATGAATACGCATTCCCGGTCACAGAAGATACCGTGGACGGCGGCTACTGTGTTTACGAATTCGATGCCGCAGATGAAAACGGGAATGAGACCTGCAGCAATATTGAAGCCGAGCCGCTGCAGTTCACTGTTGCGGGAGCAAGTTCAGAGGAGAACGCACCTCAGATCGATCCGTCGCAGCTGGAAGTGTCCCCGGCGGTCGCCGCAGCAGGAGATACGGTCAGGGCAGGCGTTGCAGTGACCGACGATACGGGCGTCAGTCAGGTCCTGTTCTACTATATCGATCCGCAGACGGGATCGCGCGCGGAAGCGTACCCCGCGAGCCGCGATGATTCTGCAGACATGTGGTACGCTGATATTCCGATCACGGAAAGCACGCCTACAGGCGTGTGGCAGCTGGACAGCATTTACGCGAAGGACATCTATAATAATGAGACCGAACTGAATGCCCCCGGCACCGGGGCGGATTTTACGGTAAAGAAATCCATTGCAAAGGCAACGGTCTCCATATCAGGAGGCGGTTCCTTTGCCTATACGGGAGCGGCCATCACGCCGGCGGTCACTGTCACAGACGGCGCTGCCACGCTGACAAAAGGGACCGACTATACTGTGGCGTACGCAAACAACACGAATGTCGGTACGGCGACCATCACGATCACGGGCAGCGGGGAATATGCCGGCACAGTCAAAAAGACTTTCAAAATCACCACGAACTGCCATGTCAAAGCCCTTTGGGCAAGCCAGCACAATGTGGGCTCCGTATTGTTCAAATGGACCAAGCTCCCCGGTGAATCCGTGAGCGGCTGGGAGGTCCATTACCGCACCAAGAAGATCGGCGGCGGGGGATGGAGCAGCTGGACGACCAAGTCGTTCTCCGCGGGGACGATGGAGTTCAGATGCCCGGTCAAGGCGGACTATGTCGTTGAGATCCATGCGCGCGCCAAAGGCGATAAGAGCTGGAGCCAGGGCATCATCACGACACCGGCCGGCGGCAAGTACCAGGCGATGAAATACGTCTATGTCAAGAATGCGGCGACCAACACAAGGGTGAACAGCGTCACGCTTTATGTCGGTGATGAGGTCAAATTGAAGCCGGATTATGAATACCCGGTAGCAGATTATACTAAGCGGCCGCGACTGTATCCCACCCATGCGCTGTGGGATCTTGACGCAGCCGGCAAGACGATGCTGACGGTCACAAAACCGGACGGAAGTAAGTATACCGGGGGGCTGATCGACGGGGCGGCAACGTTCAAGGCCGTCAAGAAGGGGACGACCACGCTGATCTGCCGGGC
>JAILFI010000051.1 GCA_024697655.1 Clostridiales bacterium | reverse complement strand
CAAATCCTTCCCGCAGCAGGGTTTTCTGCAGTTCCGCATAGACGCCGTTCGACTCCGCGGCAGTCCCGTGTCCCATGAAGCAGACCGCTGTCCGCCCGTCATCATAGTCCGCTGTCGCTGCCGTGATCGCTGCGGTCAGTTCATCATAATCCAAAGGTTCGATCAGCAGCGGGGCGCCGATACTGAACCCGTCAAACCGGTCCCACGCCGCGCGGCACTGCTCAACGAGTTTCTCATACTCTCCGCCGTTCATCATGTGCGTCGGCTGTACGATCACCTCACTGATCCCGTCCGCCAGCATCCGCCGGAGCGATTCTTCGACGGTATCGATCCGGACGCCTTCCTCGCGCAGGATCTTTTTGATAATAAAACCGGACGTGAAGGCGCGCCGCACCTCCCAGTCCGGAAAAGCGGCGCCGACCGCAGTCTCAATGGCGCCGATGGTCCTTTCTCTTGTTTCCTGATAACTGGTGCCGAAACTGACGACCAGGATCGCTTTTTTACTCATGCATATTCCCTTCCGCAGGCAGCGTTTCCAGTTTTCCCTGCGATTCTGCCAGATCGAGCAGTTCCTGCATGCGCCGGTTGTGCGGCCCGATGGGAAGACCTGCATTGATCACCCTGCCGCAGCTGCCAATCAGTTCTTTCGCCCGTTCAAAAGCCCTGTCGCTGATCTCCTCGAAAGGCGCTTCCGCGACCACCTCGCACGCGAGGAGTCTGGCCAGCTGATAGTCCATGTCGTTCTCATACAGGATGCCCGCTGCGAACGGGGTGTTGGTCTTCTGCAGTTCGCGGTATACCGGGATCCCGGTCCCGCCGGCGCTGATGACAAAGACTTCCGGTGTTTCTCCGGCAGGCTTCATCAGCTCGATCGAGCCGAACATCGGGTCGAAAAAGCCATTGTCGATGCCGTACAGATCCTTGATGATCTCCTCTTTGAACACCTCCTGCGGGGTGCCGTACCGGGTCACATGATCGCCGGATACGCAGACGATCTTGTCCGAGATCTTCTGCGCGAGGTCGATCTCATGCAGCGTCATGATGATGGTGATGCCGTTCTTCTTAGCCATCCGTCCGAGGATGCTCAGCAGCTCCAGCTTGTAGCGGATATCGAGGAAGGAAGTCGGCTCATCGAGGATGATGATCTCCGGCTCCTGGCAAATCGCTCTGGCCAGCAGGATGCGCTGTTTCTGGCCGTCCGAGATGGCATTGAAATCGCTGCTCCCCAGATCAAGCGCGTTGACCGCCCGGAGCGCGTCGTCGACTTTCTCCTCGTCCTCGTGGGAGAGGATGCCCAGCCGTCCGGTGTACGGGTAACGGCCTGTCGCGACGATGTCGTGACAGGTCAGAAGTTCCGTCTTCAGGCGCTCCGTCAGCACGACCGCCATCCTGGTCGACAGATCTTTATAGGAAATCGAACGGATCTCCTTGCTGTCGAACAGGACCTGGCCGCCGATGATCTCGAGCTGCCTGGTGATGCTCTTGAGGATCGTCGACTTGCCGGCGCCGTTCGGCCCGATCAGCGTCACGATCTCGCCTTTTTTGATATCCAGACAGATGTCGTGGATAAGCGTTTTCTTATTATATCCAACAGAGAGGTTGGACAGCTCGAAGTATTTCTCGCTCATTGTGCCCTCCTCTTTCTGTTGATCATCATGTAAATGACGACCGGCGCACCGAAGATCGATGTCACCGTACTGATGTTGAGTTCCAGCGGTGCGAACGCAAGCCGCGCGATCAGGTCGCAGAACATACAGAACACCCCGCCGCCAACGAACGTCGCCGGGATGACCACGATCGGCTTGGATGTGCCGAGCGCCCCTTTGATCAGGAACGGCACTGCAATGCCGACGAAGGAAATCGGCCCCGCGAACGCCGTGACTGTCGCGGAGAAAATGCTCGACAGCAGGATCAGGGCGATGCGGAAGAACTTGATGTTCACACCGATGCTCTGCGCATAGGCCTCGCCCAATTGATAGGCGCCGATGGGCTTGGAGCAGAGGAACGTCAGGAACAGCGTCACACCGACCACCACAACGGTGATGTGCACGTTGCCCCAGCTCATGCCGGAGAAACTGCCCAGCGACCAGCCGTGCAGATTGACGATGTCGGAATCGCTCGCGAACGTGACGATGAAGTCCGTGATCGCCGAACAGATATAACCGATCATGATGCCGGCGACGAGCAGTGCCGCCATGTTTTTGATCCGCCGCGCGACCAGCAGGATGAATCCAATGGACATCAGCGAGCCGATGAAGGCTGCGCCGATCATCGTGTAGGACGACATGCTGTAGCCGAGGCTCATGCTGTAGATCATCACAAACGCGACGACCATCTTCGCCCCGGAAGAAATACCGAGTACGAACGGACCCGCGATCGGGTTCTCAAAGAATGTCTGCAGCAAAAAGCCGGACAGGCTCAAGGCGCCGCCCAGCATGGCCGCCATCAGGATACGCGGCAGCCGGATCGTCCAGATGATATCCACCTCTTTGGCATCCCCGCTCTTCGTGAACAGGATGTCGAGGATCCGCGAGATCGGAATATGGACATTCCCCGAATTGATATTGATAATGATGATCACAAAGAACGCGATCGCCAGCGCCACGAAGACTGTTATATAACGGCTGCGCCGCCGGAAGTTTTCCTGACGGAAACTTCCCGCGGCACCGGTATTCTGCATTTCTTTTCCCTGACTCATAACACTTCTTTACTATTTGAGTTTGGTAATGTACTTAAGACCCGCCTCCGGATCATCCGACGTGAACAAGGTGTGGAAATCCATGATCATATCGCCGGCGATATCGGTCCGCTGATACATGGCACCGCCGGCCAGCCAGCAGTTTCCTTCTTTGACAGCCTTCATCTCCTTGATGACCGGGTCTTTCGCGATCAGCTCGTCCATCGTCTTGACAGAGCTGTCGATGGATCCGTTGTAGACAATGTAATCCGCATCTTTTGCTGTGTCATAGAATGCCTCGATCGACATCGGCATCGTCTGCTTGCCGGAGCCATCGTCGAAGTCCCTGAAGATGTATCTGGCACCCGCCATCTCGATCATCGTCGGGATATAGTCGCTGCCTTTGCGGACCATCGCTTTGCCATCCGTCGAGATGTAGAAGAACGCGACCGTTTTCTCTGTGTTCTGAAAGCCTTCCAGTTCTTCGACCTTTGCCTTCTGCTCATCGAAGAAAGCCTTTGCCTCCTCCGTTTTGCCGATCAGTTCTCCGTAGAATTTGATCCATTCCATGCGGCCGAGCGGGTTGCTCTCATAGCTGGAACGGTCGACCAGGACCGGGATCCCCAGTTCCTCGATCATCTCCTGCACCTGAGGAGTATGATATATCATTGTGGACTCAATTGCCAGTCCGCAGCCCTCGTCGATCAGCATTTCGTAGTCCGGTTCGCTGTATTTACCTGCGAAAAGGATGTCCCCCGCTTCCATGAGCTGCTTCGGCTCATCGAATGTCCAACCGTCCGGTTTCAGAGAAGTCATGCGGATGCTGTCCTGTCCGTCCATACTGAGAAACAGCGCCATCTGCGCCGTCGCCGCCAGATAGATATTCTCTACCGGCGCCTGCAGAACGGTCACATCCTCCGGCAGATCCTCCGGCACTTCCCCGTCCTCGGGAACCAGGAAGAAATCATCTCCGTCCACGATGTGGAAGTACTTGTACCCGCCTTCATAGCGGTACACATTGAACTGGGTCGCATAGTCCCGTTCAAGTTCTGATTCAAACGTCAGCCCTTTGATGTCCGGCGCTTCTGACGATGCCTGCGTCTCTGCGGAAGATGCCTGCGTATCCGCGGAATCGTCTCCGTCCCCAGTGCCGCAGCCCGTCAGACCGAAGCACAGCGCCATCAGCAGCACCAGCAGCAATGCGGTGATTCTTTTTGTCATACTCATTTTTTATCTGCCTTTTTTACCAGTTCTTCATAGAGTTTGTCTGCCTGTTCTTCGCAGCCGTACAAAGCCCCGTAGACCTTGATCCATTCTGCCTGCGCCAGTTCGTCTTTTTCCTGCGCGGACCGGTCGATGATGACAGGAACATCCAGCGTGGTGAAGCGGCTTTCCAGCTTTTCAAGGTTCTTCTGCAGATCCTTGGCTTCTTCCGTCAGTTTATCCTTATCCTTCGCATCCTTCTTGATTTCTTCCGGAAGGACATCGCCCGGCAGGATCGCAAGGTCCGTTTTGTCCTTGACAACTTTCTGATAATCCGGTTTTTCGAGGTCACCGGCTGTTTTGACCGTTTCCTTCTTCAGCGCATTTTTGAGCGATTCCTCTTTCACCTCTTTCTCGTCCATGCCGAGGAGCGAAACCGCGTCCAGGCAGCCGAGGTCTTTCATCATCCCGATCGCTTCCGGAGAAGCCAGGAATGTTTTTTCGGCGGGGACCGTTACAATGATGTACTCTTTCTCCAGTCCGGCCGGCACTTCAAAATCTTCAGGAACGAGCAGGTAATTGACGATATTGTTCTTGTAGAGTGCTTCCGTGTACTCATGGGAAGTTTTTACGATGGCATTGCCTTCATCGTCATATTCAACCGTTTCTTCCTGTCCGCTTTCCGCGACAGCCTTTTCGGAATTCCCGGTGTATTCCTTCCGGAGTTCGGTATCCTGCGAGATATCAATGGACAGGAGTTTGACCCCTTGCTCGTATTCGAAGATCTTGAAATACTTCGCGTGCGAGGTCTCGCTTTTGGCTTCCTCGCCGTCCTTTGTCCTGAGCCCGATGATCGTCGGCGCCTTGTCACTCATCTTGAGCTTGGCCTCAGCGGCCTCCTTCTTTGCTTCCTGCGCTTTTGCAGCATCTGCAGCGGACTCTGCCTTGCCGATATAGATCGTATACTCGATCCAGTGCGGCTGCGACATCGCAGTCGTCCTGCCTATGATCGTGTTATTTGCATTAAGTTTGACCGGGATCACAAATGTCGAATTTCCGCCGCCCTGCTTGTAGTAGGTGCTGCCGGCCGCCCGGAGCTGATCAAATTTGGAACTGGTGAAAACGATCGTCGCATATGCCTGCCCGCCTCTTACCGTGATCTTGGAACAGCTGATGCTTACCTTGCCTGTACCGCCCGAAAAACTGAAGGCATCCGGCGTATACACACCGTCTTTCAGCGTGGTGCTGGCATTGACACTCGGCGCGTAAGAATGACTGTCATCGCTGTATTTCTGATCCGGCTTGGTGCCGCCGCCGGATGGTTTATCCGGTTTGGACGGCTTGTCCGGCTTGGATGGTTTGTCAGGCTTAGAGGGGGTATCCGGCGTGTCCGGCTGATCCGGACCGGACGGATCGTCCGGCGGCTGCACGGAAGGATCCGTGAGCGGTTCCCCGTCGATCACGATGGTCTTCGCCGACTTGTCAATGGTGACCGTACGGACGATATCCTCACCGGCTTCTTCATAGGGCGCCTCTTCCGAGACATGGAACCACATCTCGATCGGTTCTTTATCCTTGAATGCTTCCAGACCCGGGGCATTCAGGAGCGGGATACTGAACTTGCCGCCATCAAGAGATGTTTCTCCCCAATCGATCTTACCGCCTTTCACGGTCGGATAGGAGACCGCATCATAGGTGCCGTCCTGCATCACGAGCGTCGGTGCGACACTGTAATTGTTGGAATTCGGACCGCCTACGACATGGGTGCTCGCAGCTCCATCGACTTTAAAATCCGCCACATTTGAGGTGACCGTAAAAACGGCTGTTTCATCGTAATCGCCTGTCACCAGTGTTTTCGCAGTTCTGTCGATCGTGAACTGTCTGGGGTAGAAGGCTCTTGCAAGGGTATTCCTGCCTGCCAGATAATCTTTGTAATAGCTGTCCGAAACCGCAACACAGGGCACATAAGACTCCCCGGCGCCAAGCGGGATCTTGAACTCCCACTTGCCTTCCGCATTCTTATAGCCGTGGACCCACGCATTATTGCCGGACGCGCTGCCGTCGCCGTTCGCAACTGCCTGTTCATAGGTCCCTATGCAAAGCTCATGGTATCCGGTGGCGGACAGAGCCATCACCAGATACTCCTGCCCGTTTTCCGTGATCAGATAGGCGGAGACCGCCTTGAACATGCCGGTCGTATTGGTGATCGCGAGTTCTGTCTTCTGAGGCTCAGTCTCCTCCTCAGCCGGCTGTGCAAGGAGCGCTTCCTGCTCGATTCCGGCATTGTTTTCTGATACCGCAGGAATCGCAGCCTCTTTTTCTGCAGGATCCGCTTCCGTTACGGTCTCTCCCTCCGGCGATGCATCCTCTCCATCGTTTTCATCAACAGCCGATGCTTCTTCAGCCACTGCTTCATCAACGACGGGTGCTTCCTGAACGGCATCCGGCACGGTCTCCTCAACAGGGCTCTCTGCCGCGGTCTCCTCAACGGAGCTCTCTGCCGCGGTCTGCTCCGCAGGTGATGCCACTTCGTCCGCAAAGATCGATAGATCTGTTAAGGCGAATACCAGCATCATTGACAGGCAGATGACCATGACCCTTTTCAAGTTGCTTTTCATTTTGTCCCTCTCTCTGTAAAGAACCCTTTCATTTCACGCAAAAGACCCTGCTTCCGGCAAGCAGGGATCTTCGTTTGAAATGATGTCACAATCAACGAATGTCATTGGACTACTTTCTCCGGAAGTCTCCCAACTCAAATGGCTTACAGCAGGTTTCCTGACTCATAGATCAGCACATTCCCGCGCCTTCTCAGATGTGCATATTCATCGCTAGGCATACGCACGTAATCCAATGGCCTTTTGTGGGGAACGCTCCCTATTCACAGTGACCGGATCGTCCAGGATTTGCACCCGGTTCCCTATTATCCAGACAATTCTTTCTGGCACTGCAGCCCTGTCATAATAGTCCTCTTGACTATACCAAATCTTTTTCTTATATGTCAACGAATCAATAACTGTCTGAAAGATGCGTACATATACCGATCGGATAGAACTGAACGCGTATTGAAGAGACTGTGCAAGGAGTATAGAATAACAGGAAAGAAATGCGGAACAGGAGGATATCATGGCTTTTAAAAGATACAACATCGAGATCGGCCAGGGCGTGGACGTCCACGGTGCCGACACCAACAACGCCGTGAAGAAAGCACTTGCGGATGCGATGCATCACTGCTGCATGGCAGGTATGTCCGAGATCCACGGCATTCTGGATAAAAAGGGGCAGGTACGGCTGGACATCGATGTCTACGTACCAAGCCCGGAAGAAGTCGATGAACAGATGGTCAAAGACTACATGGCCTTCATGTACGACGATGTGACCGTCCGCACGCATAAAGGCGGAGCGGATCCGGAGGGAATCGCCCTGAACGGTATGCCGAAGACGAACATCCTCGTCGCGCTGGCGGTCATCACAGTGTGGATCAATGTAAAAGAATAGCTACTCGCAGTTCCACCGGAACTGCTCGCTCTACGCTCGCGCCCTTTCGGGTTCGAATCCCTTGTTTCTGTATAAACGAAAAAAGAATGGCCAAAGCCATTCTCTTTTCGTTGGTGCGGATGAAGGGATTCGAACCCCCATGAACTTGCATTCACACGGACCTGAACCGTGCGCGTCTGCCAATTCCGCCACATCCGCAAGTACTCATCTAATATAGCACACTTATTCTGACGTGGCAAACAGTTTTTTGCTGCTGTGAAACAATTTAGGGGTTTTTTATGCGGGCTGAAGCTTTTTTTGCTATGATACCCCTATGAGCAGCAACGACAGAAAGAACAAGCCGCATACGACTCCCTCGCGCAAAGTCAGAAGACGCACGGGGAAAAAACAGGCGGGCATGCGTTTTCAGCCGCGCCCCCTTTCTGTGCTCTTCGTCCTTGTGCTCCTGTCCATGGTTCTCGTCATCGCCCTGCACGGACGGGGCGATGCTTCGTCCTCCGTCAAACCGCTGATCGACGTACCGCTCTCGGAGGAAGAAACGGAAGAGGTCGTCTATACGCAGGGAGTCGATGTCTCCAACTACCAGGGGGAGATCGATTTTGAGGTCCTGCATGAGCAAGGCGTTCAGTTCGCATTCATCAAAGCCACGGAAGGCAATGCCTGGGTGGATCAGCGATTCTCACAGAACTGGGAAAACGCCTCCCGCTGCGAGGGGCTCCGCTATGGTGCCTATCATTTCATGAGTTTCCGCACCTCCGGCAAAGAGCAGGCGGCCAATTTCATCTCCACCGTCCCCAAAGACAAGCACGCGCTGCCCCCGGTCGTCGACATCGAACTGTACCAGGAGTTCATCGACTCGCCGCCCTCGCAGGAACACTTTGAGGAAACGCTCGATCCGATCCTCGAAGCGCTGGAAAAAGAATACGGCAAAACACCCATCCTGTACACGACCGCCTATGTCTATGACCGGTACATTCTCGGCCGCTACGACAATCCGATCTGGATCGCCGACCACAGTCTGCCGCGGACGCTGCCGGACGGCACCCCGTGGATGTTCTGCCAGTACACCTATGAAGGCCAGCTCGACGGGTATGACGGCGAAGAACCCTACATCGATCTGGACGTCTTCAACGGCTCGCCCGAAGAACTGAACAAGCTCTAGGCAATATAAAATACCGCGCCGCGGTCTTCTCCGCAGCAGCGGTACTTTTTCACAATACGACCGGACCCCCGGCAGGATGCGCCGGGTGTTCTTTTATTCGTCCATCTCGATCGAGAAGCCCATGTCGCGCAGCGCGTTGACGACCTTCATGTACTCTTCGTCGTCATCGATCATGATGATCTCTTCCGTCTCCGGGTCATCATCGACATCTTCCAGACCGAAGATCTCAATGCTGTCCTTGTCGGTCTCGGGCACCATCACGATGTAGGTCTTCTCCTCCACGTCGAGTACGCCCAGGACTTCGTATTCCACATCTTCCCCGTCATCGAACGATAAGGTCAGATATTCTTTATCGTCTTTCTTATCCGTCATACTCTACCTCCGGCTCTACGCCTCTCTCTTATACCCTACGATATCCTCGTACTCACGTACTGCTGCCGCAAATTTCGCTTCGTCGGCCTCGTCTTCCAGACGGTAGTTCTCATCATCGATCTGGAAATACTTATAAATGTAGACATCTCCGGACTTGTCATCCGGGACCAGCGCGATATAGTCCTGCCCGCCGCAGTCGAAGATCCCTTCGATGAAGCACGCCTGTTCTTTGCCGTCATCAAACTCCAGCGTGACGACGTCGCGGACTTCCTCTTTTTTGGAAGCCTCTTTCTGCTGGGCGTTCTGATTGCCCTTCGGCATGCTCTTTTTCTTTTTGCTGCTGACTTTTTTATTTGCCATGTTTATCCTCCGTTCCATGTATATTTGGATTTTACCCTATCCGGGGGATTCCCGCAACTTTTTCTCCGTGCGGAATCGCTCAATCCGACACTTCACTGCCTGTAAAGAAACCGCGGATCGCCGCTGCATTCGCAGTTGTGATGCCGGGCGTCTGCAGCAGTTCCTCTTCCGTTGCGGCTTTCACCGCCTCCACGCTGCCGAACTGCCGGAGCAGTGCGGTACGCTTCTTAGGCCCGATCCCCGGGATCTCATCCAGCACCGAGACCAGCGATTTGCGGTCGCGGATCTTCCGGTGATATTCCCTGACGAACCGGTGCACCTCCTCCTGCATCGTCCCGATATAACTGAAGAGGAAGGGCTCTATTTTGAGATCGATCTCTTTCGTTTCGTCCTCCGCCGCACCCGCCGGCACGTAGACCAGGCCGCGGGTCCTGTGGTGGTCGTCCTTGACCGCCCCGACCGCAGGGATCTGCAGTTTGAGCGCCGTGAGGATCTGTCTGACCGCATGCAGGTGGCCCTTGCCGCCGTCGATCACGAGCAGATCGGGGAGTTCCTTAAAACCGGGATCCCCCGCCATCGCCCGCTTGAACCGCCGGTACAGCACTTCCTGCATCGCCGCGTAGTCGTCGCCGGGCAGGTCTGTCCGGATCTTGAATTTGCGGTAGGCGCGCCGGTCCGGCTTGAGCCCGCGGAAGACGACCATGGCCGCCACGGTATCGATGCCGTTCGTATTGGATATATCATATGCTTCCACGCGGAGCTTGCGTTCGGGAACGGCGGGCATCCAGTCCGGCTGCGTATCCATATCTTCAAACAGTGCGATCAGCCGGTCCTTCAGACGTTCTTCCTTTTTGCGGCTGCGCTCGTCACGGCCTTCCATATTGCGGAGCATGTCGTCCCGGTTGCCGGTCGCCAGCGCGAGCAGCGCCCGCTTTTCGCCGCGTTCCGGCTTGAGGATGCGTACCTTGCGTCCCCAGATCTCAGAAAGAAAGGCTTCGGTCAGCGCCGCGTCTTCCGGCACATCCGCCACCAGGATCTCCCCCGGTCCGTCCGTCATCGCTCCGTAGTACTGCCGGATGAACGCACCGGTGCGCTCGCCGGCTGTATCCGCCTCCTCCGCCTGGATATCAAAGACCTCGCGGCCGGAGAGTTTGCCGTCGCGCACGAAGAAGACTGCCATATGAGACGGCCCGACGGTCAGGACCGCGTCGAGGTCGACGTTCTGACGGAAGGTGACGCGCTGCCCCTCCCGGAGCGCCTGCGCCGCGAGCAGATGGTCGCGGTATTTGGCCGCCGTCTCGAAATCCAGCGATTCCGCGGCCTCATTCATCAGTTTTTTCAGATAGTGCTCCACCGAACGGTCTTTGCCGGCAAAATAGGCCATGGCCTTTTCGACCCGCTCCATGTACGCATCGTGATCCACATTTCCCAGACAAATGCCCTCACACTTGCCAATGTGATAGTTGAGACAGGGCTTTGCGCCGGGTTTGAAGGAAGGCGCTGCGCACCGTTTGAGCACGAAAACATCGTTAAGCAGGCGGATCACATCATTGACCGCGCCGACATCCGAATACGGTCCGAAGTACTTTGCCTTGTCCTTGCCGACGATCCTTGTCTTGACCAGGCGCGGCCATTCCTCGTTGGTCGTGATCTTCACATACGGATAGGTCTTGTCATCCCGCAGAAGGATGTTGTACTTTGGCTGATGCTGTTTGATCAGGTTGTTCTCGAGGATGAAGGCTTCCATCTCGCTGCCGCAGACGATGTACTCAAAGTCCGCGATGTGCCCCACCATCGCGCGCACCTTTGCGTCCATGTTCTTCTTGGACTGAAAATACTGGCGCACACGGTTCTTCAGCGAGACTGCCTTGCCCACGTAAATAATGGTGCCCATCTTGTCCCGGTGAAGATAGACGCCGGGTTTGTCGGGCAGTTTTTTCAAGTTCTCCCGGATATGCCGGGGCAGATCCTCGCGGCCGGGCAGCCGCTCGCTGCTCTCCCCGGGCAGCGCCGGAGCCTCCTCCGGTTCCCTGTTTCGAAGTTTGTTTTCGATATCCTTATCCAAAAGCGTGTTCCTTTCGCGGAATCGCTATCTGCGGCGCCGTTTTTTCTTGTGCCTGCTGCTGCGGCGGTTCTGCGCATACTGTCCGCTGCCGCCCTGCGCCGCATAGCGCTGGCTGCGGGTCTGTCCCCGCTTCGCCTGCTTGCGCTGTGCCAGCATTCCCAGCAGAAGAGGGATCGCCACGATCGCGATCATGATCAGCCCCGCCCAGAAATGAAAATCACTGATGTAGATCTTCGTCCAGGGGCCGCCCTCAGGATCATCCTCCCGCACGACGATAGGCGCCTGGGCTTCTGTTCCATCCGCTTTCACGTAGGAGATATAGCCGACCTGGTCACCCGCCGCGAGCGGCGCTTCCAGATCCTCATCGAGAACGATCTGATAGT
>JAILFI010000014.1 GCA_024697655.1 Clostridiales bacterium | reverse complement strand
CCGACCCGCGGCATCGATGTCGGCGCCAAGATCGAAGTCTACAACATCATTAATGACCTGATCCGCGCGGGGGTGGCCGTTGTCATGATCTCATCGGAGCTTCCGGAGATCCTTGGGATGTCCGACCGGGTAGCGGTCATGCATCAGGGAGAGATCACCGGCGTTTTTGACAACGATGGGACGCTGACGCAGGAGAAGATCCTGTACTACGCGACCGGCGGCGAAAAGCATACCGCGTAACATACGATTGACAGGGAGATTTTGTGAATATGAAAAACAATCGAAAGATAATCCTTATTATCTGCCTTATTCTCGGGATCGGCATCGCGGGGATCAACCTGATCGCCGGCGCACAGAAAGGGCATCTGGCTGAAATCGAAGAACAGCAGGCGGCGCGAAAGAAAGCGCTTGCACAGATCGAAGCTGCAGATATTCTCGGGATCGACCCCGAGACGGTGGAGGTGCCTGACGAGGTTACGATCACCGGCATGGACCGTTTTTTCAGCGGCCTGAATTCAAAGAGCGCCCTCCTGTGGGATCTTGCCATTGATCTGCTGATCGTAGGTGCCGGAGGATTTATCCTTGGCGCCATGAAAAAGAAGAAAAAGGAAAGCGGGACATCAAAAGTATCCTCTTCCGGAAATGTGACGGGTATCGTGATCGCGCTGGCGGCGCTGTGCCTGAATCTGGCGATCGCTTCACCCGTGTTCCTAACGCCTTCCAATTTCCTGAACGTTTTCCAGCAGATTTCCATTAACTTTGTGGTGGCAGTCGGAATGACCTTCGTCATCATCTCCGGGGGGATCGACCTTTCGGTCGGTTCGAATATCGCATTGTCCGGTCTTCTGATGGGCATTCTGATGAAGAACTATCATGTGCCTGTCATTGTGACGATCGTCGCCTGCATTCTGTTTTCCGGCCTGATCGGCCTGATCAACGGCATGCTGATCTCGTTCCTTTCCCTGCCGCCGTTTATCGTCACGCTCGGAACGATGTCCATCGTGCGCGGCGCTGCCTATACGGTTACCGGCGGGCAGCCGATCTATACCTTCCCCACCGGGTTCACTGCGATTTCCGGCAGGGTAGCGGGCATTCCGCTCTGGTCGACGCTGATCATGCTTGGGGTTTTCATGCTGGGATGGTACATTCTGCGCTATACCCGGATCGGCCGTTTTACCTATGCGGTCGGCGGCAACGAGAACTGCGCCAGACTTTCCGGCATCAACTTAAGCAAGGTAAAATGCTTTGTCTATCTGTACAGCGGCCTTTGCTGCGGCGTCGCCGCCCTGCTGCTTTCTTCCAGACTTGACTCCGCTGTCCCGACCAATGCGGACGGACAGGAGATGGATGCCATTGCGGCTGTTGTTATCGGCGGCACCAGCATGTCAGGCGGTGAAGGGACCCTGATCGGGACCCTGATCGGTATCCTGATCATCGGCATCATCGCCAACGGCCTGAACCTTCTGGGTGTTGCGCAGGGCCCCCAGAAGATGGTCAAAGGTCTGATCATTGTCATCGCGGTGGTTATCGATGTATTGAGAAGAAAAGCTGCCGAATCCAGCAAATAATCGTAAATCGTGCTTTACCGGAGCCCTGAAAGGTTCTGAACAATCATAAACAATATGACACAGGAGGAAAAAATGAAGAAAGTGACATTTGCGCTTGCATTCTGCAACCGCGGCTTTATGCCGGGAGAACTGATCTATGAAGCAAGAGAAGACATGATCAAAGCCGTTACGGACGCCGGATATGACTATATCGCCATGGACGCTGATCTTACACGCTACGGCGGGATCGAGACAAGAGATGAAGGCCTCCTGTACGCAAAGTGGCTTAAGCAGCACGAGGGAGAATATGACGGTGTGATCTTTTCCATGCCGATCTTTGCAGATGAAAACGGTGCGGTCACCGCGCTGCAGGATGCCGGAGTGCCTATCCTGATGCAGGCTTATCCGGATGAGATCGGAAAGATGGATTTCAATCACCGCCGTGACGCATATTGCGGAAAGTTCTCAGTGACTGATGTCTTCACGCAGTATAAGGTGCCCTTTACCGTGATGAAGCCGCATGTCGTACATCCGCTCTCAGAAGCCTTTGCGCAGAACCTGAAGGATTTCGCCGCCATCTGCCGTGTGGTCAACGGAATGAAACGCTTTAACCTTGGCTGCCTTGGCGCAAGGACAACAGCGTTCAAGACCGTGCGCTTCGATGAGATCACCATGCAGAAGTACGGGATCAACGTAGAGAGCTTCGATCTTTCCGAGGTCTTTTTCAAGCTGAAACAGCTGGCCGATGATGATGAAAAGGTTACGGCAAAGATGGCGCATCTGGAGCAGTACACGGATTTCTCCTGCGTGCCGGATAAGAATAAGCTGGTGCTTGCCAAGCTGTCCTGCGTGATCGACTGGTACATCGAGACCTATCATCTGGACGCGCTGGCGCTTCGCTGCTGGAATGAAATGGAAGAACAGCTTCGGATCTGCCCGTGTGTGCTGCTCAGTGAGCTCAATGACCGCGGGATCGCGGCTTCCTGCGAGATCGACATGTGCTCTGCCATCTGCATGAGAGCCATGAGCCTTGCGAGTGAGCAGCCTACGGCGGTGCTTGACTGGAACAACAATTACGGCGAAGACGAGGACAAGGTGATCCTTTTCCACTGCGGGCCGGTGGCACAGTCCCTGATGACAGCGAAGGGAACGGTCACGAATCACAAGATGTTCGACAAGACGGATCCCGGTTCCGGATGGGGCAGCAATGAAGGCCGCATCCGCCCGTTTGAGACGACGCT
>JAILFI010000229.1 GCA_024697655.1 Clostridiales bacterium | reverse complement strand
CTTCGATATCCAGATCCTTGCAGGGGCGCTTTAGCAGTTTGTCGCGCACACAGCCGCCGACATAATAGGCGCGTCAGCCTGCTTCCGCGATCTTCGCGGCGATCGCTTCCGCCGTTTTCCGGTCATCCATACCATGATTTTAACATTTATCACCGCGGACTGCGGTATGGCTTTCGTTGCGTCCCGGAGGGAAACGTCTTACAGAGTTAGGTCTTTGCAGATTGCGTCCGAAAATGGCAGTTGCTATAATTTAATGGTCAGCATATGGGGGAGGGCGCTTTTATGATCGAAGAGAAATCCTGCGGTGCAGTCATCCTGCGTAAGAACGAAGACCGTTTCGACTACGATGTCCTGCTGGTCAAGCATACCCTTGGCCACTGGGGATTCCCGAAGGGGCATATGGAAGCGGACGAGACCGAAAGAGAGACAGCTCTGCGTGAAGTAAAAGAAGAGACCGGTTATACGGTCGCTTTGGAAAACGACTACCGGGGCATCTCTTCCTATCTGCCGAAACCCGGCACCCATAAGACCGTCGTGTATTTTGCCGGCATCGCCGTTGACGGCGAAGCAGACTGCTCCGAAGACGAGAGCATCGAAAAAGTCGAATGGTTCCCGTATACGGAAGCCCAGGCATATCTCGCTTACCCCAGTGACGTGGTCGTCCTGCGGGATGTCCGCAAGTATCTGGCCCGTTTCGAGGAAGATCTCTGATCTTCCGGACGGAGAACGATTATCACTGCCGGGGCAACAAAAAAAGATCTGATCAGAGAGACGCTTAAGATGGCATGGCCTGCCGTGCTGGAAAGCGTCTTTATTTCATTGGCCGGCATGATCGATACCCTGATGGTATCGGAACTGGGACCCTACGCGGTCGCCGCAGTCGGCCTGACCACCCAGCCGAAATTCATCGGCATCGCTTTCTTTCTTACTGCCAATATCGCCGTCTCCGCCCTGGTCGCGCGCCGGCGCGGTCAGAATAAACAGCGGGAAGCCAACGAGATCTTTGTGACGGCTCTCGCGTATACGCTTGTCATGTGCGTGCTCGTCAGCGTCATCAGCGTCGTCTTCGCGGAAGACATGATGCGTCTCTGCGGCAGCAATCCCGATACCCACGAAGCTGCCTCCCTGTACTTTAAGATCATCATGGGCGGCACTTTCTTCAATGTCCTTTCGATGGTCATCAACGCTGCCCAGCGGGGCAGCGGCAATACCCGGGTCGCCATGGTGACGAACGTAACGTCATCTGTGGTGAACGTCGTGTTCAACTACCTGCTGATCACCGGCAAGCACGGCTTCCCGGCGCTGGGGATCATCGGCGCCGCCGGCGCGACCGTCTTCGGTACAGTCGTCGCCAGTATCCTTTCCGTCATCTCGCTGTTCCGAGATACCAGCTATCTGCGGGTCAGATATATCCTGGAAGAGAAGATCCTTCCGACCTGGTTCAGCTTTAAGCAGATGATCCGGCTGACCCTGAATTTCCTGCTCGAGAATCTGCTCATGCGGATCGGCTTCCTGACGACCGCGCTCTACGCAGCGAAACTCGGGACCGATACCTTTGCCGCCCATCAGGTCGGCATGAACGTGCTCAATCTCGGCTTCTCCTTCGGGGACGGCATGCAGGTGGCGGCCGTTGCCCTGATCGGCCGTTCGCTCGGCGAGGGGCAGAAGGAAAAAGCCCGGACCTACGGCAGCCTCTGCCAGAACATCGGTTTCCTCATCTCGCTGTGCCTGTCGGCGGTGCTCTTCTTCGGAGGAAGAGAGATCTATTCCCTTTTCTTCAAGGAAACGCATATCATAGAGATAGGCGTAACGATCTGCGCCTGGATGATCGTCATCCTGATCTTCCAGGTCTCCCAGATCATCTACTCCGGCTGTCTGCGCGGAGCCGGCGACGCGCGCTACGTGCTCTTCGTTGCCCTGATCTCCGTTTCGATCATCCGCACGGCTGTGACCTGGCTCGGTTTTGACATCCTTCATCTCGGACTCAACGCGGTCTGGGCCGGTGTGCTCGCCGACCAGCTCTCCCGTTTCATTCTCAACTGTATACGTTTTAGCAAAGGAAGGTGGACAGAGATACGCATATGAAAACGATCTATCTTGCAGGCGGCTGCTTCTGGGGCGTCGAAAAATACTTTGAACAGTTTGACGGTGTTCTGAACACCGAGGTCGGCTACGCCAACGGCAACAAAGAGGATCCGACCTACCAGGAAGTCCGCACCCAGACGACCGGCTTTACCGAGACCCTGAAACTCGATTACGATCCGGAAGTCCTTCCCCTGCGGAAGGTGCTGGAGCTTTACTACGACATCATCGAACCGACGGTCAAGGACCGACAAGGCCACGACGTCGGCAACAATTACCGGACCGGGATCTACTATACCGACGAGGCGGATCTGCCGCTGATCGAGGAGATCACGGCGGAGGAGCAGAAGAAGTACAACGAACCGGTCGTGACCGAGCGGCTGCCGCTGAAAAATTTCTATAAAGCCGAGGAATACCATCAGAAATACCTGGACAAGAATCCCGGCGGCTACTGCCATATCCCGAAAGAAAAGCTTTTCCTGAAACGCTAGTTTTTTATTCGGAAAAGTGATGGAAATGCTAAAATGGAAATAATCAAAGAGGTAAGCAGCTATGAGAGTCATTAAAAAGATCCTGAACTGGTTAGGTCTGATCTGTCTGCTCGGCGGACTCGGACTGATCATCTTCGCATATTTCTCCAACCGCTCATTCCTGAACTACATCAGCAACCTGCTGGCGGACGCCAAATTCGGCGTGACTTTACGGCAGATGCTGTTTGGCGTGCTGCTGGTCATCGTCTCGCTCGTTCTCTTCAGTCTTGCCCTGAAAGCAGGCGGCGTCGCCAAGCGCCATGAAAGAGAGAAGGAAGAAGCTCTCCGCGTTCAGCGCGAGGAAGAGGAAGCCCGCACCCGCAAGCTGCAGCAGGAAGCCGAGCAGGCCAAAGCGGAAGCGGAACGCGTGAAAGCGGAAGCGCAGCAGATCATCGACAACCGCGACAACGTAGTCGCCGCAGCCAAAGAGACGACTCCTCCGGAAGTCTGATCCGCATAACGCACCCGATCATAATGACCGGACAGCGCAAGTTGCCCGGTCTTTCTTTTTCTGCGGACCGGACGATTTTGTTAGAATGGAGATATGATCTTAAATACCGGACAAAGAACAGATATCCCCGCCTTCTACAGCGAATGGTTTTTTAACCGTGTCAAAGAGGGCTTTGTCTGGGTCCGCAATCCTTATGATCCGCAAAGAGTGATGGAATACCGCCTTGATCCGGAAGTCATCGATGTGCTCGCCTTCTGCACGAAAGATCCCGGACCGATGCTGGAGCGGATGGAGGAGATCAGAAATTTCCGGCAGTTCTGGTTCGTCACGATCACCCCATACGGGAAAGACATCGAACCGATCGTACCGGAGAAAGGGCTGATCCTTGAGCGCTTCCGCAAACTTTCCTCGATCGTTGGCAAAAAGGCCGTCAGCTGGCGCTACGATCCGATCCTGGTCAATGAGCACTATACGCCAAAAAGACATCTGGAATGTTTTGAAGAGATGTGCAGAGAACTGCAGGGGTACACAGAGAGCGTCGTCATCAGCTTTATTGACTTATATGCCAAAACAAAACGCAACTTCCCCGAAGCCCGGGAAGTAACAGAAGAAGAGCGCGCAGTCTTAGGCAAGGGGATCGCGGCGATAGCTGCCGGACACGGCATGAAAGTCTACGCCTGTCACGAAGGCAGCGACATGAAGAAGTACGGGATCGACACCAACGGCTGCATGACCCGGACAGTGCTTGAGCATGCGCTCGATATCACCCTTGACAGCCTTCCCAAAACAAAACTTAGAGAGAACTGCAGCTGCCTGATCGGAAACGATATCGGCGCTTACAATACCTGTCTGCACGGCTGCCGTTACTGCTACGCGAATTACGATGCGGAAACGGTACGGCGCAACACCGCTCTGCACGATCCGAAAAGCCCGCTACTGATCGGACATCTGCAGAAAGACGACCGTCTGGTCAAGGCGGTCCAGCATTCCAATCTTTCCGATATGCTTGGCCTGGGACTGTGAAGTCCCTTTTTCTTTATAATTTAGTTGTTATTCTTTTTACATATTTCATAACATTTTATCTATATGCGAATGTATAAGGGAAACGCTTGAGTTTCCCTTCTTCTTTTTCTATACTTTCAAAGTTATATTTTCAAGGAGGTAGTGAATTGGACAATCAAAGCGGTTCCCATTCTCCACTCTCTGCCGGTCTGTTGTCTTTTGCCGGCGGAATGCTGGATGCCTATACCTATGTACACAGAGGCGGCGTCTTCGCCAATGCCCAGACCGGCAACACGGTCAAGCTGGGGATCTATCTTGCTCAGGGGAAAACAGAAGACTGCCTGCTGCTGCTCGTACCGATCCTGTCCTTTATCCTCGGTTCGATCGTTGCGGTCATTCTGGGCGAATTCAGCGACGCCCACGGTCTGAAGATCCGCCACCGCGGTGTGCTGGTCATGGAAATGATCACGATCTTCATCGTTTCCCTGCTTCCTTATACCGAAGCTGCCGATATGGTGACCAACAGTCTGATCCCCTTTGTCTGTGCCATGCAGACGGAGACCTTCGCCAAGTTTGCCGGCCAGGCTGTTTCGACCACACTGTCGACCGGAAATCTCTGCAAAGCTGCCGGAGCCCTCTGCCGCGGGATCATTGAAAAGAACAGAAAAGAACTTCGCAGCGGCTTGTTCTATTATGCGCTGGTATCACTGTTCATTGTGGGCGGTTTCACCGAGACCTTCCTGTCGGGAATGCTCGGCAATGCTGCTGTTCTCTTCGCCCTGCTGCCGCTGGTATTGACATTTGCCTATATCACCGTCATCCGCATCCGGATCGACAGCCAGACCGCATAGCGGTCTTTTTTCATGCATACTTCTTGAGACCTTCCTGCTTTTCTTCTAAACTTGAAGTATGAACATTCTTGAAGAACTGAACAAAATGGATGATGCCTCCTTCCGCAGACTGGAGGACGCGCCGAGCCGTTCCAAGGACATCCGCATCCTGAAAGCCTGCATGTCCATGTTGTGGGCCGGGTATTATCTTTTTGAAGGAAAGAGCCAGGAAGAGTGCCTGGCCTATATCTGCGACGAACTGGGAGCCGAGATCGGCAAAGCCTTCCGCTTTGCCGGGATCGCGATGCAGCAGAGCGAAGAGATGTATGTAAAGGAATTCATCCAGGCCCTGCCCGGCATCAAGCGTATCCTGCTGAAAGACCTGAAAGCGATCTACGAAGGCGACCCGGCTGCGGTCGATCAGGCGGAAGTCCTGATCACCTACCCCGGTTTCCGGACAATCATCATCTACCGTATCGCCCACCAGCTGTGGCTGGAAGGCGTGCCGATGATCCCGCGTATCCTGACTGAATATGCGCACAGCCGCACCGGTATCGATATCCACCCCGGCGCCACGATCGGAGAAGCCTTCTGTATCGACCACGGGACCGGCATCGTTATCGGCGAGACCGCGACCCTCGGTCATCATGTCAAGCTCTATCAGGGCGTGACGATCGGCGCCAAGAGCTTCGAGCTCGATGAGAACGGAAATCCCGTCAAAGGCGGAAAGCGTCACCCGGACATCGGCAATCATGTCGTCATCTACGCAAACGCCACGATTTTAGGCGGAAAT
>JAILFI010000225.1 GCA_024697655.1 Clostridiales bacterium | reverse complement strand
ATCTCTCTGGAGTTCTCGCCGTTCTCCATGTTCTCGATCCAGGCGCGTGCCGGTGCGAGGACTTCTTCCTTATGCGTACCCGCCATGAGTTCTTCAACATCATCCTTGATCTTCGCTCTCATCTGACGGACAGCTGTTGCCATACCAAGGCCATACTCTGCGTTATCCTCGAACAGGGAGTTCGCCCAGGACGGGCCTCTGCCGTTCTTATCCTTGGTGTACGGCATGCTCGGTGCGGATGCGCCCCAGATGGAGGAGCAACCCGTCGCGTTGGCGATCATCATGCGGTCGCCGTAGAGCTGGGTGATGACCTTGATATACGGAGTCTCACCGCAGCCGGAGCATGCGCCGGAGAATTCGAAATACGGCATTGCGAACTGGCTGCCCTTGACGGATTTCTTATCCATAAGGTTGTCCTTGACGCCGACCTTCATCGCGTAATCCCAGTTAGCTGCTTCATCAAGCTGCGTATCGAGCAGTTCCATGGTCAGTGCCTTTTCCTTAGCCGGGCAGATATCAGCGCAGTTGCCGCAGCCCAGGCAGTCGAGCGGATCGACCTGCATTCTGTATTCGAGACCCTCGAGACCCTTGCCGATCGCCTTCTTTGTCTCAAATCCGGCAGGTGCTGCCGCCTTCTCCTCTTCATTCACGAGGACCGGACGGATCGCTGCGTGCGGGCAGACGAAGGAGCACTGGTTGCACTGGATGCAGTTGTCAACGTGCCACTCGGGGACGAAGACAGCAACGCCGCGCTTTTCATAAGCCGCAGTACCGGACGGGAATGTACCGTCAGCCGCATCCTTGAACATGCTGACCGGCAGATCGTCACCTTCCTGACGGTTCATCGGGATGAGGATGTCTTCGACGAACGCGGGGACTTCCTTGACAGCGCCCTTTGCGTCATCGACCGCATCCTTCCATGCCGCCGGGACATCTACCTTGTGCGCGCCTGTGATACCAGCATCAACAGCCGCGTAGTTCATGTTGACGATGTCGTCGCCCTTCTTACCGTAGGACTTCTTGATGCTCTGCTTGAGGTATTCAACCGCTTCATCCACATCCATGACCTTGGAGAGGTTGAAGAACGCGCTCTGCATGACCATGTTGATGCGGTTGCCAAGTCCGATCTCCTGACCGATCTTTGTTGCGTTGATGGTGTAGAAGTTGATGTCGTTCGCCGCGATGTAGCGCTTCATGGCAGCCGGCAGTTCAGCTTCGAGCTCCATGTCATCCCACTGGCAGTTCAGCAGGAAGGTGCCGCCCTTCTTCAGGCCCTTCAGGACATCATACTGGTTGACATATGCCTGGTTGTGGCAGGCAACATAGTCCGCCTCGGTGATGAGGTATGTGGACTGGATCTTGTTCTTGCCGAAACGCAGGTGGGAAATGGTGATACCGCCGGACTTCTTCGAGTCATAGGAGAAGTAGCCCTGCGCATACATATCGGTGTTGTCGCCGATGATCTTGATGGCCTGCTTGTTGGCACCGACTGTACCGTCGGAACCAAGACCCCAGAACTTGCAGCGGATCGTGCCTTCTGGCTCGGTCGCGATGTCGACGGTCGGAAGCGAGCTGTTGTTCACATCGTCCACGATACCGATGGTGAAGTGGTTCTTCGGCTCTTCTTCTGCCAGGTTGTTGTAGACCGCGACGACCTGACCCGGTGTGGTGTCCTTGGAACCAAGGCCGTATCTGCCGCCATAGATCTTCGGTGCATTATCCATGTCGAAATACATGGTCTTGACATCCATGTAGAGCGGATCGCCAAGAGCGCCGGGCTCTTTCGTTCTGTCGAGGACCGCGATCTTCTTAACGGTCTTCGGCATGACAGCCATGATGTGCTCGGTGGACCAGGGTCTGTATAGACGGACTTTGACGAGACCGACTTTCTGCCCCTGTGCGAGCAGGACGTTCAGGACTTCTTCAATGGTCTCGCAGATCGAGCCCATTGCGACGATGACGTTCTCCGCATCCGGAGCACCGACGTAATCAAACAGTTTGTAGGAACGGCCGGTCAGCTCGCTGATCTTGCCCATGTATTCCTCGTCGACATGGACGCTGTCGAGAAGTTCAGAAGAGGCGCACTCTCTCCGGATCACCCGGTCATCCGCGGTACCGCGCAGAACCCGGATATCTTCTTCCAGGCGAGAGAAGCTGCACAGCCGTACTACGACAAGATTCCTGCTGTTGTCGAGGAATACATGGACAAGATCAGCGAGCTGACCGGCCGTTCCTATAAACTGTTTGATTACGTCGGTGCTCCGGATGCGGAGAACGTCATCGTCGCAATGGGCTCGATCTGCGAGACCATTGAAGAAGTTCTGAACGTCCTGCTCGCGCAGGGTCAGAAAGTCGGTCTTGTCAAAGTCCGTATGTACAGACCCTGGTC
>JAILFI010000198.1 GCA_024697655.1 Clostridiales bacterium | reverse complement strand
AGCCAGCAAAGACGGTGACGAGACAATCACTGTTACAAACAGCTACGAGACAAAGAAGATCGATGTCGAAGTAAACAAGACATGGGACGATGCAGACGATCAGGACGGCAAGCGTGCTGATGTCGGCGCGACGATCCAGCTGTATGCAAACGGCAAAGCAGTCGGCAACCCGGTCGAAGTCGGTGCTGAAGATGACTGGAGCAAAGAGTGGGAGAACCTGCCGGTCTATGAAAACGGCAAGAAGATCGAGTACTCGGTAGTCGAGACATTGCCTGACGGCAGTGTATACGAGACGACTCCGGTCGCTCCGCAGACTGCAGAGGAAGATACGGACATCAGCTTCGCAGTCACGAATAAGCATGAACCCGAACCGACAGAAGTGACCGTCGAAAAGAAGTGGGCCGGCGATGAAGAGTGGGCTGACGAAGTACGGCCTGACAGCATCAAGGTGACCCTGTATGCGAACGGCGAAAAAGCTGTGGATATGGATGGCAAAGCAGTTGCTCCTGCTGTCATCACAGCGGCTGACAAGTGGACTTACACGTTCACGAACGTGCCCAAGTACAACGCTGGTAAGGAGATCACATACACAGTGAAAGAAGACGCTGTTGCCGGTTATGACACCACATACAGCGAAGACACACTGACGATCACCAATACGTATCATCCGACACCGGTAGACGCAAGCTTCGATGTCACAAAAGATATGGCTATTCCGGAAGGTCTGACCGGACCGGAAGACTGGAGCTACACATTCACTGCTGAAGCACAGGATAATGCTCCTGCTGCGGAAACAATGACTGGTACTGCTACAAAGGCAGAACCGACAGTCACCTTCGGCGACATCACATTCGAGATGCCTGGTGAGTATCAGTACATCGTTACTGAATCCGGCGAAGTGGACGGCGTCACAAATGACGAAGCCGCTGAGACAGGTAAGCTCGTCAAGATCATCGTCACCGGTGACAAGAGCGGCAACCTGACAGCAGAAGTTGTCGGCGCTGACGGCGAAGGTGATGCGACGACATTCACCAACTCGTATGCAGTTGAACCTGTCACGGTGGATCCGCCCGTACGGAAAGAACTGACCGGCGCGGATATCGCGAAGTACGAAGGCAAGTTCAAGTTCAAGATCGAGGGTGAATCGGCTCCGAAGGGCGTGGATGAGATCCCGATGCCGAAGCACGAAACGATCTCCAACAGCGATAAATATGCTATCGATGTTGAAGGCGAGACCTACTACGAATTCGGCGAGATCGAATACACAATGCCGGGTGAATACACTTACAAGATCAGTGAAGTATCCGGCAAGGTCCCGGGTGTCACCTATGACAAGACGGAGTACACGCTGACCGTTACCGTCACGGATAACGGCGACGGCACACTGTCCGCAGTCATGGATCCGGAAGCAGGCGATATGGTCTTTACGAACGAGTATAAGGCGAAGCCTGTTAAGCTGGAGATCGAAGCTACCAAGGTCCTGAAAGGCCGCGAGCTGAAAGCCGGCGAATTCACCTTCCAGCTGAAGGACGGCGATAAGGTCGTTGCAGAAGGCACCAATGATGCGAACGGCAAGATCGTCTTCGACGAACTCACCTTCAAGAAGGCTGGCACTTACACTTACAGCATGCTTGAAGTGATCGGCGACGAGAAGAACATGAAGTATGATACGGATGTACATACTGTTACCGTCGAGGTCACCGATGAAGGCATCGGCCAGCTGAAGGCAGTTTGTGAGGATGAAATCACCTTCACCAACACCTACAAAGAAAAGCCGAAGAAGCCCGAACCGACACCGAAGACCGGTGATGATTCGATGGATTCCGTGGCAATTCTGGGTCTGTTCGCTTCGGCAGCACTGCTCGGACTGCTCAGAGCACGTCGCAGAAGTGACGAGCGCTAATCCAGCGGATGGCTAAACAGCCACAAACAACAAAACAAAAAGACCTGCCTGCGGGCAGGTCTTTTTCTGTGTCGAAAAGGAAGGGCGGCCGCGCTGAAAACATGGTCTGCGGCGCGGCCTACTTTCCGAATTTCTCGAAGGTGACGTTGATGCGGTCTTTGCGGGATCGGCCGCCGACCGCTGCCAGGCGGACCTTGCCTTTGTGCCGGAGCACGAGTTCGGCGCCCTCCTCGATGGGCATATCGGTTTTCGTTGCCTCGAGGTGGTCGACGAAGACGAGGCCCTGGCGGATGGCGTCCGCCGCCTTGCCGCGCGGGAGCCTGAATGCGGCTGCAAGGAGCGCATCGAGGCGCAGGGAGGCGACGGTGTCGTGGATCTCGGTGACGGTGCGTTCGGGCAGTTTGAGCGCCTCGATGGGCAGGCGCTCGAGCGACAGGTGGGAGCGTCCGGCGGACGCGAACGTATTCATCAGAAAGTCCGCGATGTCCGTCAGCACGATGATATCCGCCCCGTCGTCGCGCACGAGGATGTCCCGGATCACCGTCCTTTTCAGCGCGAGCCCGGTCAGCGCGCCGAGGTAGTCGCTGTGCGACAGTGCCCGGCCGCTGCGGGAGGCTGTCGAACCCTTGGGCACGGTCGCCCGGATGACGGTCAAAAGTTCCCGGACCGCCTCGGGGAGCGATTCCTCGAACTGCATATAATAAGGAAGCGCCGCCATGATCACGCGGTCCGCATCCCCGTACCCGCCATAGTACGCGATCCGCACATCGCCGCGCCGCTCACCAAAAGCCCGCCGCACCAGCGATTGCTGGCGGGCGTCCAAAAATCCCGTGTGCGTGAGCATATCGTAGGCCTGGCATTGCTCCAGCCGGTCTTCCGCCTGGGCCAGGATCAGTTTGTCGTCGTTCATAAAGTCTCCTACCGGATCTTCTCGATTCCGCTGCGCAGCGTCTGCTCGTCGATCATGCCGATCGCGTAATCCTGGACATTCCCGTCCGCGTCGATGAACATCGTCATCGGGATGGAATTGATGCCGTACGTGTACGCCGCGTCGAGGTCCGTGTCGAAGTAGACCGGGAACGTGTACCCCTCGTCCGCGATGAACTTGCCCGCGGTGTCCAGCGTTTCGCGCTGCCCGTCGGTGAG
This sequence comes from Clostridiales bacterium, assembly GCA_024697655.1. The sequence goes on along the minus strand of JAILFI010000198.1, from coordinate 1,074 downwards.
ATTGACCATGAGGAATCGCACTGCCTCTGCGCTATCGCTGTCCGCGCCGTCCGCATCGGCGGCCTCTTTAATCCCGACTTCCTGATACGCCGCTTCGAAATCCGGCAGTTCCGCCTTGCACGGCGGGCACCAGCTCGCCCAGAAATTCACCACGACCGGTTCGCCTTTGAAGTCGGACAGCGCCACCTTGTTGCCGTCCGCATCATACACTGTGAAATCCGGCGCGGCGGCCGTATCGCCGTTGCCCGCGTCCGCGCTGCTGTCCGCATCCGCATCACCGCCGGTGTTGCCCGCTTCGGTGTTTCCATTCTCATCTGTATCCACAGCCGCGGGCACCGAATCCCCGGCGTTTCCGCTCTTCTCAACGCCCGGCGCCAGCACATTGTAAGCGATCATCGCGCCGGCCAGCACGACCACCAGCAGGGCTGCAAGCCCGACCCATTTGCGATTCATAGAAAAAACCTCCTTACGCCAGCAGCGAGATCAGCTTGTTCAGCCACCCGCACGCCATCGCCGCCCCGACCAGGATCAGGAAGATCCCGCACACCCGGTCGATCACTGCGTAGTGCCGCTTGATCGCCGCGAATGCGCCGGACAGCTGCTCGATGAGAAGCGCCGACAGCAGGAAGGGCACGCCCATCCCCAGCGAATACACCAGGAGCAGCACCGTTCCCTTGACCGCCGTCCCGGACGCCGCGGCCAGCATGATCGCCGACCCGAGGAACGCCCCGACGCAAGGCGTCAGTGACACCGAGTACACGATGCCGAAGACCATCGCCGAGAAGAACGAGCGGATCTCCCCGCGCTGTTCCACACCTCTGAGGAATCGCACCGGGATGACGCCCAGATACACGAGTCCGAACACGATCACCACCGCGCCGCAGACCAGATCCACGGTCCGCTGGTGCTGCACGAACAGGGAACTGAGCGCGCCGGCGAACAGACCCATCAGGCAGAAGACGACCGTAAAGCCCAGCACAAAACCGAGCGGCCGCGCCCACCGCAAAGTATGCCTCGCCGCGCCAACCGCAGCACCATCCGCAGCACCATCCGCAGCACCATCCGCAGCACCAC
>JAILFI010000182.1 GCA_024697655.1 Clostridiales bacterium | reverse complement strand
CCGACCTGGATGACGTCGACGTTCTCGAACAGCGGCAGGTGGTTGATGTCCATGACCTCGGTGACGATGGGAAGACCGGACGCTTCTTTCGCAGCCTCGAGCATCTCGATGCCTTTGGCGCGCAGCCCCTGAAATGCGTACGGTGAAGTGCGCGGTTTGAAGGCGCCGCCGCGGAGCATGCCTGCTCCGGCTGCCTTGACGTCAATGGCGACGCCGCAGATCTGCTCGGTCGACTCGACGGAGCAGGGACCGGCGATGACCTGGAAATGCCCGCCGCCGATCTTGGCGCCTCCTATGTCGATGATGGTGTCCATCGGGTGGAACTTGCGGTTGGCGTTCTTAAAAGGCTCCTGGATGCGGGTGACGCGGTCGACGATGTCGAGCGCTTCGATGAGCGCCATATCCACCTGCGTCGTGTCGCCGACGAGCCCCATGATGGTGGTGCTTTCGCCTTTGCTCCAGTGGATCTGCAGACCCATGCCTTCCAGCCAGTCTGTCAGGTTGTGCAGTTGCTTCTGGTCCGGGTTTTCTTTGAGTACGATGATCATGACTAGCGATTCTCCTTTTCAGTGATACCTTTCTTTCCTATTCACATTGCATATGACAGCGGCGAATCGCCGGGCTGCCGTTTATGAAAAAACTCTGCAAAGCGGATCCGCCTCACAGAGTTCATCAAGCTTTTTTATCCGATGCACCTGTTACAGCAAAACCGCTCTACCTCTGACTGCAGGTAAAGTAGGAATAGTAGTTTTCTGCTGTGAACCAGATGTTCATCTTCATAGGTTGTTTCCTTCTCCGCGCGTTTTGTGCGGAACTGCAAATTTGAATTCAATATAGCACTTCGCAAAAGTTGCGTCAAGTGGATCCGCGGGATCACCGGGCGGTGATCCCTGCGGTATCCAGCAGCCGCTCCGTGTCTGCGTAGCTGCCGCACCACTCCTTGATCGGGCGGCCCGTCAGGGCGGTGGCTTCAGCGGCGGACATGGTGAACGTCTTTGTCTCTCCGTCTTTGGTGATGTACTTCAGCGACACGTGGTCGAGGTTGCCGACCTTGGCGAGGATGATGCAGGCGTATTTGTTGAAGAGATTCTCCATCACGGTATCGGCTGATCCACCGCCGCCCAAAGCAGGTGCTGCGGTCTGGGGCGATTCCGCGTAGACCGTCATGCCGTAGGGCTCGCTGCCGGTTTCCAGTTCGATATGCATATCGGGCAGGCACAGCTGGTTTTGCAGGTCCAGCGCGTACAGCAGATCCATGACGGCGGAAGCATCGCCGACATAGGGAATCTCCGCCGTGAAGAGGTACCGCCCGAGCCCGCTGATGGTCTGCCCGTCTTCCCAGTAAACCGTGCCAAAGATGTCCTGTACTTTCGTGATGGGTTGCTCTGTCTTGATCTCGGCCTGGCGTTTGCTGTCGCGGTAAAAGAGTTTGTGCACATTGCGCGGAGCGATGGTGACAACGCCGTTCTCGTCCTGTGTGAGCGACAGGTGCGCCAGCGCTTCCGAGGAACCGAGCGCGGTCCCTTCGACGTTGAGTTCGGTGCAGGTGTCATCGATCGCAAGGGCATAAGCGACTGCGGGCTCCTGGGTGCCGATGACGCAGTAGCGGACGAGCGGGATGGCCAGGATGATAAGTGCGGCGAGCACGGCGGCGAGGACCCTGCGGCGTGTGCCGGTGCGGACCTTCTTGAGGTAGTCGATATCGCGGCTGCGCTGTTCCCGTTCTGCGGCGGCATCGCTTTCCGCGCCTTTGGCGGGTTCGTCCGCGGTCATAGCAGTGTACACGGCGCTGCAGTCCGGGCAGCCGGCGAGGTGTGCGCGGATGTCGGCGGCTGTTTCTTCGCCGGTCAGGTTTTCGATATAGGCCGGGAGCAGATCCCGGACGATATAGCAGGATAGTTCTCTATTCATTTCTCCAGCTCCTTTCGCAGGGAGAGTTTGCCTCTGTAGTAAGTGACGCGCGCCCATTCTTCGGTGCGGTCCATGACTTCCGCGATCTCCCGGAAAGAGAGACCACCGAGCAGGCGCAGCTGGACGACTTCACGGACCGGATCGGCAAGGCGGTGGATCGCTTTGTGGACTTCGATCTCGCCGGTCCTGGAAAGGAAGGCGTCCTCCGCGCCGGCGACGCCGGGGCCGGTCTCAAGGAGCGATTCCTCGAGCGGGACGGTGGAAGGATGCCTGCGCAGATGCTCCTTCCATTTGTTCTTTGCGATCGCGCACAGCCAGGTCGTGACTTTGCAGGTGCCGTCATACCGGTCCGCCGACCTGACGGCCTGGTAGAAGGTCTCCTGGGTCAGCTCTTCGGCGAGGTGTTCGTCGCCGCAAAGGGTCAGAAGGTACCGGAAGATCATATTGGAATATTCTCTGTAGACATCGTCCATCGCGATCATCCGTGCACCTCCTTTCTGAATGGGTCGCTTTGCGGTTTCAAAGCGCTGTTTCGCTTTGTCTTTATGCCTATCTATGCGCGGGAGCGGTGTTTCGTTACAGCCTTTTTAAAAAAACTCAAATAGATAGTATCACATTGTCGGGGAACGGCGTGCGTTCCTTGTCTTTGCAAGGGGAAAGTGATATAGTTTATTGGGTGTAAGAATATCCCCCCGAGGGGGATGTAAAACCAACCAGAATCAACATCACAGGTGCCGGTCCGGCGTAGAATCGCTTAGCTGCGGTTTCCGGCGGCCGGTGAAAAGGGAAGCAGGTGTAAATCCTGCACGAACTCGTCACTGTATTGGAAGGGGATGTCCGAAAGGGGCCGGGCATCACGGACGGCCAGCAGCCACTGGGAGACCGGGAAGGCGGCCGCACGATCCTCCTGAGTCAGGAGACCTGCCTGTGTATAGGAGCGGGCTGCGCGTAGGGCGCGGTGCGATTCCGCCACGAGTAACTGGCAATGCAAGACCGACCGGCAGATGCCTTTTGCTACGTGCAGAGGGCATCTTTTATATTGAAAGGGGAACTTGATATGGATCTGACCATCAGACCGAGAAGACTGCGGGGCAGTGAGACGCTGCGCCGGATGGTCCGCGAAACGCGGGTGGATGCGGCATCGCTGATCTATCCGATGTTTGTCATGGACGGAGAGAATAAAGTAGATGAGATCCCGTCCCTGCCGGGGCAGTTCCGGTACACGGTGGACCGCATGGACGAAGAACTGGACCGCCTCGAAAAGGCGGGCGTCAAAGCAGTGATGTTCTTCGGCATCCCGGCGGTCAAAGATGAAGTCGGTTCGCAGGCGTACAGTCCGGAGGGCATCGTGCAGCGGGCGCTCCGCCACGCCAGAGCATCGCATCCGGACATGTACCTGATCACCGATGTCTGCATGTGCGAATACACGTCGCACGGGCACTGCGGTGTGCTCTGCGATCAGTATGTAGATAATGATGCGTCGCTGGCGCTCCTCGCGCAGACGGCGCTGTCCCACGTGGAAGCCGGCGCTGATATGGTCGCGCCGTCCGATATGATGGACGGCCGCGTGCGCGCGATCCGCGAGGTGCTCGACGTGAGCGGGCATGTCACCACCCCGATCATGTCCTATGCGGTCAAATACGCGTCCGCCTTCTACGGTCCGTTCCGCGATGCGGCGGGGTCGGCACCGGCATTCGGCGACCGCAAGACCTACCAGATCGACCCGCACAACCGTCACGAAGGCATCAAGGAAGCGCTCCTCGATGTCGAAGAAGGAGCGGACATCATCATGGTCAAGCCTGCTATGTCTTACCTCGACATGATCCGCGACGTGCGCGAGCGCATCGAAGTGCCGGTTGCAGCTTACAGCGTGAGCGGCGAATACGCGATGGTCAAGGCGGCGGCGGCCAACGGCTGGATCGATGAAGAACGCATCATGTGCGAGATGGCGACCGGTGTCTACCGCGCCGGCGCGTCCATCCTGCTGACCTATTACGCAAAAGAACTCGCGGCGTGCATCCGCGAAGGCAAGATCGGTTAAATGACAACAGCGGACTGATGGATCCGCGGAAAGGCACCCGACAACATGACGACACTG
>JAILFI010000163.1 GCA_024697655.1 Clostridiales bacterium | reverse complement strand
TGATCGAATCTCCAGCAATCCTTCGGAACCATGACGGTACCGGTAGCGTAAGCGCACTTGATGGGTTCCGGGATAACGTCTGCAGCACTCTCAGCACACTCGGGATCTCTGGGCAGCTGGATGTACTTGTAAGCTTCGAAGTGGCAGGTGATGGAGGTGTTGCCCTTCTTCTCGATCCAACCAACATATTCCATGAAGTCACCAGCGTAAACCGGAGCGGTGTAACGAACTTCGCTGTAACCAACGAACAGACCTTCGTCACCAAACATACGGATCGCCAGCTCGGTAGCAACGTCGCCCCACGCTGTAACGATATGAGCGCCTTCTACGAGCTCGCCAGCATAGTGAGCATCAGCAGCAGACATACGAGTTCTCAAAACAACTTTTGTTCCGACCATTGTTCTTCCCCTTTCTAAAAAAACAACGCACGAAGCATTAATTTATAACATTTACCCGATTACTATATCACAGGTCGGCTGAAGATGTAACCCCCGCCGAGGGTGCCCGCGATGTTTTTTTATATGCACATGGAATCGCACAGCGCGGCTGTCAGGCAACCGCTCTCGTGCATCTGTGCTCGCTTCGCTCGCAACGATGCACTCGAGCTGGGTTGCCTGCGCCGCGCTTTCCGTTTCCTGCATATACAATACCACCTACGCGATGCCCTTCACCGCATAATCCTGATCTTCGACGGCTTTCTTCAGCACCTCGTTGTCGATGTCCTGCGCCATCTCGACGACCGCTGTGCCTGCCTCGTGGCTGACGACCGCCTCTGTCACGCCGTCGACTGCCTCAAGCGCCTTCTTGACGCGCGCTTCGCAGTGGATGCACATCATGCCTTCGATGTTCATTGTCTTTTTCATGGTTGTCTCCTTTCTATCTGCAGCGGCAGTCTCTTCGGCTGCCGTGTCTTGCTGTGTCTCTGCGGATGCTGGCTCAGGCTGTGCGTCTGCTTTCGCGCTTCTTTTTCTGCGCGGCTTGTCCTTCGATGCGTCGTGCATGTTGAACAGATTGAGCCGCAGTGCGTTCATGCAGACGAAGAAACTCGAGAGCGCCATCGCCGCCGCGCCGTACACTGGTTTCATCGCGATCCCGTAAACGCCCATCGCGAGCGGGATGCAAATCGCGTTGTAGAAGAACGCCCAGAACAGGTTCTCGTGGATGTTGCGGATCGTCTGCCGGCTCATGCGGATCGCCGCCGGCACGTCGGTCAGACGGCTCTTCATCAGGACCACATCCGCCGCATCGATCGCGACGTCCGTGCCCGCTCCGATGGCGATGCCGATATCCGCGCGGGTGAGCGCCGGGGCGTCATTGATGCCGTCGCCGACCATAGCCACATTGCCGTCCTTCTGGAGTTCGCGGATGACCGCTTCTTTGCCGTCGGGGAGTACACCCGCCACGACTTCATCTACGCCGGCCGCTGCGCCGATCGCCTTCGCTGTGCGTTCGTTGTCGCCGGTCAGCATGACCACACGGATGCCCATGTTCTGCAGTTCGCGGACCGCCTGCGGGCTTTCTTCCTTCATCACGTCCGCCACGGCGATGATGCCGAGCAGCGTACCGTCCGCCGCGAAGAACAGCGGCGTCTTGCCTTCGTCCGCAAGTGCGCGGGCCTGCTGTGCCGCCGCGCCTGCTGCGGAATCGCCGCCCGCCGCGTCTGCGCTGTCTGCCAGGAGCGCCTTGTCCGACGGATTCAGCTGCTGTTCAATGAACGCCCTGTTACCGCCTGTGAGGATCGCGCCATCGTACAGATCATACGGATCATCTTCCAGCACCGCCGTCAGGCCATTGCCAGGCAGTGCTTTGAAATCCGACACCGCCGGGACCGCCTCACTCACATTCTCTTCCCAATACGTCATGACCGCGCGGGCCAACGGATGCTCGCTCTTCTGCTCCAGCGCTGCCGCCGCCGAGAGGAGCGATTCCCTGGTCACCCCGTCCGCGAGCAGCACGTCCGTGACCTTCGGCTCACCCACGGTGATCGTGCCGGTCTTGTCCAGCGCCACGATGTCCACACGGCCTGTCTCTTCCAGGGACTGCGCCGTTTTATACAGGATGCCGTTCTTCGCCCCCATGCCGCTGCCGACCATGATGGCGACCGGTGTCGCAAGGCCGAGCGCGCACGGACAGCTGAT
>JAILFI010000141.1 GCA_024697655.1 Clostridiales bacterium | reverse complement strand
TATCGAGCACTTTGAGGAGAGCGGCCCGCTGTTTCCCATCAAGGTGACGCTGCTCAAGGACCGCGCCACGGTCACGCTCGACACGACGGGGGACGGGCTGTTCAAGCGCGGCTACCGCGTGCAGGAAGTGGCGGCGCCGATGAAGGAAACGCTGGCCAGCGCACTGGTGCAGCTGTCGTTCTACCGCAAGGACCGGCATCTCGCAGACCTGTGCTGCGGGAGTGGCACCATCCCGATCGAGGCGGCGATGCTGGCGCGCAACATCGCGCCGGGGCTGTCGAGAAAGTTCCTCGCCGAGGAGTGGCCCTGTCTGTCTCCGGAGATCTGGAAGAAGGCGCGGCAAGAAGCGTATGCAGCGATGGACCTCGACTGCGAACTCGACATCGAAGCGGTCGACATCGAGCCCTCTGCCATCGAAGCGGCCAGAGCCAATGCGGACGCGGCCGGCGTCGGGGAGGATATCCGGTTTACCTGCATGGACATGGCGGACTTTGAAGCGCAGGGCGAGCGCGGCGTGATCGTCATGAACCCGCCGTACGGCGAGCGCATCGGCGACCGCGAGGGCATCGAGCATATCTATGCAGCGCTTGCCAAACTCAGAGAGGCGCATCCGGACTGGTCGCTGTTCCTGATCACCTCGGACAAGTCGGTGGAGGAAGCGCTCGGCGAAGCGGACCGCCGCCGTAAGTTATACAATGGCAGGCTTGAGGCCTGCTACTATCAGTACCATGGAGTGAAATAGCAGAACATGCCGCGGCTGTCAGCCGACCACTTTCGAGCATCTGTGCTTCGCAACGATGCTCTCAAGTTGGGTCGTCTGCGCCGCGGCTTTGATTTGCGATTCCTCAAATATGATTCTAATGCAGCCTTCAGGGGCTGCTTTTTTCTATGCATTTGTGAAAAAATAAAGTATATCGTGTTGACATTTATGCATACAAATGTATAATTATGCGTATGTAAAATGTGGAGGAGAAGGATATTATGGCACTGAACAATCACATGGAACCTGACAAAAAGGCCTATCTGGTGCTGGCCGACGGCACGGTTTACGAGGGCGACAGCTTTGGTGCGGAAGGCACCGCGATCGGCGAAGTCGTCTTCACGACCGGCATGACCGGCTACCAGGAAACGCTCACCGACCCGAGCTACTACGGGCAGATCGCGATCCAGACGTTCCCGCTCGTCGGCAACTACGGCATCAATGATACCGACGAGGAGTCCGGCAAGGTCTGGATGAACGGATACATCGTCCGCGACTGGTGCGAAACCCCGTCCAATTTCAGAAGCCAGAGAAATCTGAACGATTTTCTGAAGGAGAAGGGCGTGATCGGCCTGTGCGCGATCGATACGCGTGCGCTGACGAGAAAGATCCGTGAGTTTGGTGTCATGAACGGCGCGGTCACAACGGCGCTTGAGAAGAACGCGGACGGCAGTTACAGCTGGGAAGGCGGTTCCATGGCGTCGCTGCTCCAGCAGATCGGCGATTACACGATCAAAGACGCGGTCAAGAGCGTCAGCTGCACGGAAGGCTCGTTCTACGCGCTGAACACCAACGTGCCCACAAACGATATCAAAGGAAGAACCAGCGAAGCGGCGTGCAAGGTGGCGCTGTTCGACTTCGGGTTCAAGAGAAACATCCTGCGCAGCCTGCATTCGCGCGGCTGCGATGTGGCGGTCGTGCCGTGGGACACCACCTTGGCAGACCTCAAAGAACTGGACATCGACGGCATCATGCTCTCAAACGGCCCCGGAGATCCGGCGGAGAACAATCAGCTCATCGCCAATCTGAAGGAGATCCTGACCGGCTGCGATATCCCGGTACTGGGCATCTGCCTCGGGCATCAGCTTACCGCGCTCGCGATGGGCGGCAAGACCGAAAAACTCAAGTACGGACACCGCGGCGCCAACCAGCCTGTGCTCGACGTGGAGCACGATACGGTGTACGTCACCAGCCAGAACCACGGCTATGCGGTTCTCGGAGACAGCCTCGATCCGGCGGTGGCGAAGGTCAGCCACATCAACGTCAACGACGGCAGCTGCGAGGGCGTGCTGTACACACGGCCGCATACCTTCACGGTGCAGTTCCATCCGGAGGCGAGCGCCGGCCCGAAAGATACGCAGTATCTGTTCGACCGGTTTGTGGAGAACATGAAAGCATATAAAGAAGGGAAGGAGGCGTAACATGGCATTACGGAATGATATCAAAAAAGTCATGGTCATCGGCTCCGGTCCCATCGTCATCGGGCAGGCCGCGGAGTTCGACTACGCCGGCAGCCAGGTGTGCCGCACGCTGAAGAAGGAAGGCCTCGAGGTCGTCCTCTGCAACAGCAACCCGGCGACCATCATGACCGACCGCACCATGGCGGACCGCGTCTACATCGAGCCGCTCACGCTCGACGTGATGAAGAAGATCATCGAGATCGAAAAGCCGGACAGCATTCTGTCCACGATGGGCGGGCAGCTCGGCCTGACCCTGTCCATGCAGCTGGCCAAGGAAGGCTTTCTCGCATCGCACAACGTCAAACTCCTCGGCGCAGACCCGGAGACCATCGACAAGGCGGAGGACCGGCAGCTTTTCAAGGACATGCTGATGTCCATCGGGGAGCCTGTCATCGAGTCCGAAGTCCATACAGAGCTCGAGGGCGCCGTTGCCTATGCGGAGAAGATCGGCTATCCGGTCGTCATCCGTCCGGCCTACACGCTCGGCGGCACCGGCGGCGGGATCGTCAGCAACGAGAAAGAACTGCGCCTTGTCGCGGCGGAAGGGCTGAAGCTTTCGCCCATCACGCAGGTCCTCGTCGAGAAGTGCGTCAGCGGCTGGAAGGAGATCGAGTTCGAGGTCATCCGCGACGCGAAAGACAACTGCATCACCGTCTGTTCCATGGAGAACATGGACCCGGTCGGGGTGCACACCGGCGACAGCATCGTCATTGCCCCGGCGGTGACGCTCTCCGACAAGGAGTATCAGATGCTCCGCTCGGCATCCATCAAGATCATCCGTGAACTGAAAGTCGAAGGCGGCTGCAACGTCCAGTTCGCCCTCGATCCGTACAGTTTTGAATACGCCGTCATCGAGGTCAATCCGCGCGTGTCGCGTTCCTCGGCGCTGGCGTCCAAGGCGACCGGCTATCCGATCGCGAAGGTGGCCTCCAAGATCGCCGTCGGCTACACGCTCGACGAGATCGAAAACCAGGTCACCGGCAGCACCTATGCGTGCTTTGAACCGTCGATCGACTACGTGGTCGTCAAGTTCCCGAAGTGGCCGTTCGACAAATTCATCTATGCGAGCCGCACGCTCGGCACGCAGATGAAGGCGACCGGCGAGGTCATGGCGATCGGCACGAGTTTTGAGCAGGCCATCATGAAGGCCGTCCGTTCCATCGAGCTCAAGGTCGACACGCTCAACCTGCCAAAACTCAAAAGCAAGACGACCGCCGAGATCGAGCAGCAGCTCCACCAGTGCGACGACGAGCGCATCTTCGTGATCTACGAAGCCATCAAGCGCGGCGTTTCTCTTGAGAGCATCTACCAGATCACAAAGATTGACATGTGGTTCCTCGATAAGATCGCCAATCTCGTGCGTATGGAAGAAGCGCTTCTGCTGAGAGACCTGGACGAAGACCTGTACCGCAAGGCGAAGGATATGGGCTTCCTCGACGGCACCATCGAGCGCATCAGCCACGAGAAGATCGAAGAGGCGGGCGTGAAGAAACGCCACCCCGTCTACAAGATGGTCGACACCTGCGCGGCCGAGTTCGACGCCAAGACGCCGTACTTCTACAGCACGTTCGATGATGAGAACGAGGCGGCGGAGTTCATCGAGGCGAAGCGGGCGGCGGACAAGGCGGCCGGCAAGGAATCGCCGAAGACCATCGTCGTCTTTGGCTCGGGCCCCATCCGGATCAGCCAGGGCATCGAGTTCGACTACTGCTCCGTCCATTCCGTCAACACCATCCGCGAGATGGGCTACGAAGCGGTCATTGTCAACAACAACCCGGAGACCGTTTCCACGGACTTTGACATCTCCGACCGGCTCTACTTCGAGCCGCTGACACCGGAGGATGTGGACGGTATCCTGGACGTGGAAAAACCCTGGGGCGTCATCGTCCAGTTCGGCGGCCAGACCGCCATCAACCTGACCAAACACCTGACCGCGCGCGGCGAGCGCATCCTCGGGACTTCCGCGGACAGCATCGACGCGGCGGAAGACCGCGAACGGTTTGACGAGGTCCTTGAGAACTGCGGCATTCCGCGTCCGCAGGGCAAGACCGCCTTCGTCACGAAGGATGCGGTGCGCGACGCCGAAGAACTGGGATACCCGGTCCTGTTGCGACCGTCGTACGTCCTCGGCGGCCAGAACATGATCATCGCCAACGGCCCGGAAGATGTCATCGAGTACATGGACATCATCACGGCGGGCGGCGACCTCGAGAACCCGGTGCTCATCGACAAGTACCTCATGGGTATGGAGCTCGAAGTCGATGCAGTCTGTGACGGCACGGACGTCGTCATCCCCGGCATCATGGAGCACATCGAGCGCGCAGGCGTTCACTCGGGCGACAGCATCTCCTGTTATCCGCCGCAGAACGTGCCGGAGGAGATCCAGCAGCAGATCATCACCTACACAGGACTGCTCGCGAAGGAACTGTCGGTCATCGGCCTGATCAACATCCAGTACGTCTACTACGAGGGCACGCTGTACGTCATTGAAGTCAATCCGCGTTCGTCCCGTACCGTGCCGTACATCAGCAAGGTCACCGATGTGCCGATCGTGGCGATGGCGACAAAGGTCCTGCTCGGAGAATCGCTCAGCAACCAGGGCTATCAGTCCGGCCTCATCCCGTACGGCGATCACGTGGCGGTCAAGGTTCCGGTCTTCAGCTTCTCCAAACTGACCGATGCGGATACGCTGCTCGGTCCGGAGATGAAGTCCACCGGCGAAGTGCTCGGCATCGACACCTCGTTCGAGTCGGCGCTCTGGAAGGGCTTCCTGGCGGCGGGCTACGAACTGCACAAGGTGGACAACCTGGTGCTGATCACCGTCCGCGATCAGGATAAAGCGGAAGTGGTGCCCATCGCAAAGAAGTTCGTCAAGTTCGGCTACACCATTGCTGCAACGGCCGGCACGTGCGATTACCTGAACAGCCACGGCGTCTTCGCCATGAAGGTCAACCGCTTTGATGAAGCGGAGCCCAACACCAATTCGCTGTTCGACACCGGCGCCGTCGACTTCGTCATCAGCACTTCGGACATCGGCCGAAAGCCGGCGGTCCAGGCGGTGCAGATGCGGCGCAAAGCCATCGACCGCAACATCGTCACGCTGACCAGCCTCGATACGGCGGACGCGCTCGCGAACTGCCTGCTGTCCGGGCTGACACTGGATAATGTCCACATGGTGGACATCACGAGGATCTGATCAACACGATATCAAATGAGAAGATGCGCAGCGCGCATGAAGGAAAGAAGAACGAAAAAGAAAGGAATCACATTATGGCTATCGACCTGAGGGGAAGGAGTTTTCTGACACTGATGGATTTCACACCGGATGAGGTACGGTATCTGCTGGATCTGGGACATGAACTCAAGGCAAAGAAGAAATCCGGGAATAAGGAGCATCTGCTGGAGGGCAAGAACGTCGTTCTGCTCTTCGATAAAACTTCGACCAGAACGAGGAGTTCTTTCGAGGTCGCCTGCCTCGACGAAGGAGCGGTCGCGACGTTCCTGCGCAGCGAGGACAGCCAGATCGGCAAGAAGGAGAGCATCGAGGATTCCGCGAAGGTGCTGGGGCGGTTCTACGACGGCATCGAATACCGCGGCTACGACCAGAAGACCGTCGAGATGCTGGCGGAGTATTCCGGCGTACCTGTCTGGAACGGCCTGACGGACGTCGATCATCCCACACAGATCCTCGCCGATGTGATGACCATCATGGAGCATGTCGACAAGCCACTCCCGGAAGTCAAGGTCGTCTTCGTCGGTGATATCCGCAACAACATGAGCTACGCCTGGATGTACGGCTGCGCCAAACTCGGCATGCATTTCGTCGCCTACGGCCCGCAGGAACTGGCCGGCCAGATCAATATGGAATGGGTCGCCAACGCCAAAGAGGCAGCCAAAGAGACCGGCGGCACCATCGAGATCTCTTCTGATCCGTCCTGCCTGAAAGGCGCTGACGCGATCTACACGGATATCTGGGCGTCGATGGGCGAAGAAGCGGAGATCCCGGAGCGTGTCCGGATGCTGACCCCGTATAAAGTAACGGAAGAGATGCTCGCCGCAACGGAGAACGACGATGTGATCTTCATGCACTGCCTGCCGTCTTTCCATGACTTTGAGACCAAGCTGGCCAAAGAACAGATGGCGCTCGGTTATGACATCCGCGAAGTGACCGACGAAGTCTTCCGCGGCCCGCATTCCGTCGTGTTCGACGAAGCGGAGAACCGGCTGCACAGCATCAAGGCGGTCATCGTCGCGACCATGCGGGACTGATATACAGCTGATGCCTGCCAGCTCCGCCTGTTGTTTTCATATTATAGTAGAAAAGCAGCCACGGACAGGCTGCTTTTTTCGTTGTAAAAACGTGGAATCGCAACGTGTTGAGCCGCTTTCTTTTTTGTTGAAATCGGTTTGCGAAAGTGATAATATATCTGTATTCATGTGCAGGAGAGGATGCAGTATGGAAGTAGAACTGAAATACGCCGTCCCGGACGAGCGTACGTTGGATGCGATCTGGCGTGACGAACGTCTGCTTTCCATGATGGAAGAGGAGACCCGCTCCATCGAGGAATTCGACGGCATCTATTATGACACAGCAGACCGCCGTCTGCTGGACAGCGATATCGCATACCGTATCCGAAAGGAAGGACGTATGCATGTGGCCTGTCTGAAATGGAAGGGCAATAACGAAGGTGCCCTTCACATCCGGCAGGAACTCAACGTGACATTGCCGGAGTCCGACAAGGAGCCCGCACCGGATCTGTCCGTATTCGCGGAGAGTGAGATCGGTCCGGAACTGGACAGGATGGTCGGCGATGCGCCGCTCGTCCCGCTGATCCGGTCGGCGGTCGTCAGGCGGTCCTTCCGGATCGACACAGGGGTCAGTATTTTCGAGGTCTCGCTGGACAAGGGCCGCATCGAAGCGGCAGGCAGGGAAGAGCCTGTCTGCGAGCTGGAGATCGAACTCTACTCCGGCAGCCGGGAAGAACTGACTGAACTCGGCGCGGCATTGGCTGACGCATACGGCCTCGTTCCCGAGGAACGCAGCAAATTCGCAAGAGGACTTCGCCTGTTGGGCAAGTAATCATAACAGTAAGGAGAACAGTAATGAAAAACACTTTTATCAGCAAAGAAAACAACGACGCAAAATTCACCATGGAATTCACCGCTGAGGAATTCGAAAACGCCAAGGTAAAGGTTTACCAGGCGAACAAGGGCAAGTTCCAGATCGACGGATTCCGCAAGGGCAAGGCGCCCCGCAGCATCATCGAGAAGAGATACGGCGAAGGCGTGTTCGCGGAAGATGCGATCAATGATCTGCTGAGCGCGAACTACGGCGCTGCCATCGATGAACTGGGGCTGGAAGTCGTTGATTCTCCGCGTGTTGAGTTCTCCCCCATCGAAAAGGGCAAAGGCTTCACCGCGACGATCACCGTGCAGGTCTATCCCGAAGTCGAGATCAAGGACTACATGGGCGTGGAGGTCGAAGACCGCAAGCAGACCATCACGGATGCCGATGTCGATGCGGAGCTTGAGAACCTGCGTCACCGCAATTCCCGCATGATCACTGTCGAAGACCGTCCGGTCAAAGACGGCGACAGCATCATCCTCGACTACAAAGGCTTCGTTGGCGAAGAGCAGTTCGAGGGCGGCACGGCTGACGGCTACAGTCTGGTCATCGGCAGCGGCACGTTCATCCCGGGCTTTGAAGAGCAGCTGATCGGCGCAGAGAAAGAGAAGGAAGTCGACGTCAAAGTCACCTTCCCCGAAGAGTATCATTCGGCTGATCTGGCCGGCAAGGAAGCGGTCTTCAAGTGCGTGGTCCACGACATCAAGGAAGAAGAACTGCCCGAACTGGACGATGAGTTTGTCAAGGACATCAGCGAACTGGATACGCTGGATGAGTTCCGTGAATTCACAGCCGGCAGACTGCAGGCGGACCGCGACGCGATGACCGAGAGCATCATGAAGGACGACATCCTCGATAAGGTCAGCGAGGCCAACGACTTCGAAGTTCCGGACGCCATGGTCGAGACCGAGATCGACAACATGATGCAGGAATACGACTACCAGCTGCGTGCGCAGGGTATGGATCTGGCGACCTACATCCAGTACATGGGCCGCTCCGTGGATGAGTTCCGCGAAGATATGAAGATCAGCGCGTTCCGCAGAGTGAAGAACCGCATGATCGTCAGAGCGATCGCCAACCAGGAAGAGATCACCGCTTCCGAGGAAGAGATCGAAAAGCAGCTCCACGATATGGCGGAACAGAACCATGTCGATGTTGAAAAGCTGAAGGAGTACCTCGGCGAAGACAACCTCAAGGCAGTCGGCGAAGATGTCCGCATCCAGAAGGCGATCGACCTGATGTTCGAAAACGCGAAGGTCGTCCCGAAGAAAGAGGACAAGAAGGCTGACGAAGCCAAGGCGGACGAAGAGTAAAGCCGCAGCAGTATCGCATCACGTGTAGTTTCTCATGGACCGCCTGCGGGCGGTCTATGATGCGCATTAGAGAAAGGAAACCCCATGGCATTAGTACCTTATGTCATCGAGCAGACAGGCGGCGGAGAACGGACTTTTGATATCTATTCCCGTCTTTTGAAGGACCGGATCATCTTCCTGGGCGAAGAGATCGACGACCATATCGCGAGCCTCGTTGTGGCGCAGATGCTGTTCCTCGAAGCGGAAGATCCGGACAAGGACATCAGCCTCTACATCAACAGCCCCGGCGGCAGCGTGACAGCCGGTCTTGCGATCTATGACACCATGCAGTACATCAAGCCGGATGTCTCCACCATCTGCGTGGGCATGGCAGCCAGCATGGGCGCGTTCCTGCTGTCCTCCGGCGCGAAGGGCAAGCGCTATGCGCTCCCGAACGCGGAAGTCATGATCCACCAGCCGCTCGGCGGCGCGTCCGGACAGGCGACGGATGTCAAGATCTGGTCGGAGTGGCTCAGCCGCACCAAGGAAAAACTCAACCGCATCCTCAGCGAGAATACAGGGAGACCGTACGAGCAGGTCGAAAAAGACACCGACCGTGATAACTTCATGTATGCGGAGGAAGCGCTCGCGTACGGACTGATCGATAAGATCCTGGTCCGCTAGGCGATTCTTACTGACAAGAAAGATAAAGGACGAAAGATATGGCATATTTTGATGAAAACGGGGAGATCGTCTGCTCGTTCTGCGGGAGGCCGCAGAGTCAGGTGAGAAGACTGGTCGCCGGTCCCGATGTCTATATCTGCGACGACTGCATCGCGCTTTGCGAGGATATCCTCAAGGAAGGCGAGACCGGTACGCAGGAACCGGACAGCGGCGACATGCGGCTGCTGACCCCCCGGGAGATCGATGAAGCGCTCTCGCAGTACGTCATCGGTCAGGAAGAAGCGAAAAAAGTCCTGTCGGTCGCGGTATACAACCACTACAAGCGCATCCGGCAGCAGAAGGATATCCGCCTTTCCGACGATGATGTCGAGCTTGCGAAGAGCAACATCGTTATGATCGGACCGACCGGCTCCGGCAAGACACTGCTTGCGCAGACGCTCGCGCGCATCCTCAACGTCCCGTTCGCGATCGCGGACGCTACGGCGCTGACGGAAGCCGGCTACGTCGGGGAAGATGTTGAGAACATCCTCCTCAAGCTGATCCAGGCGGCGGACTACGATATCGAAAAAGCCCAGAAGGGCATCATCTACGTGGATGAGATCGACAAGATCTCCCGCAAGGGCGACAACCCGTCCATCACCCGCGATGTCAGCGGGGAAGGCGTCCAGCAGGCATTGCTGAAGATCCTTGAGGGGACAGTGGCCAACGTGCCTCCGCAGGGAGGCCGCAAGCACCCGCATCAGGATTTCCTGCAGTTTGATACGACGAATGTCCTGTTCATCTGCGGCGGCGCGTTCGACGGACTCGACAAGGTCATCCGCCGGCGCATGGGGGATAAGGTCATCGGGTTCAACCAGGATACGGAAGTCCGGCAGGTGGAGGACGAGAAGGTCCTCACCAAAGTCCAGCCGGAGGATCTGCTCAAGTACGGGCTGATCCCCGAGTTCGTAGGCAGATTGCCTGTCGTTGTGACACTGGAACAGCTGACGGAAGATGCGCTGGTGGATATCATCACCAAGCCGCGCAACGCCCTGATCAAACAGTATAAAAAACTCCTCGCCATCGACGATGTCGAACTGGAGATCGAAGAAGAAGCCGTCCGCGCGATCGCCCGCAAGGCGCTCGAACGGAAGACCGGTGCCAGAGGCCTGCGCAGCATCATGGAAGGGCTGATGCAGGATGTGATGTACGAAGTGCCGTCCCGCAGGGATGTGAAGAAGTGCATCATCACCAGAGCGACGGTCGAAGACGGCCGGCAGCCGGTGCTCGTCCTCAAGGAGCCTGAGTCCCGGCAGCAGCTGACGGGGGAAGAAACCGCCTGACGGCGATGGAAGGCGGCGCATGCCGCCTTTTCTGTCCGTTTCAGATTCGAATAAGAAAGAACAAAGGAGCACCATATGGCATATGACAGCAGCATGATCGAACGCAGACAACCGGGGAACGAACTCGTCCTTCCCGTGATCCCGCTCCGGGGCATGGCGATCTTTCCCGACATGGTACTGCATTTCGATGTCGGCAGAGAAAAATCGATCAACGCCATGGAAAAAGCCATGGTCAAACACCAGTACGTCTTCCTGACGGCACAGAAGGACGAAAACACCGACCTGCCGACCGCGGATGATTTCTACCGCATCGGCGTGATCGCCAAGATCAAACAGATGCTCAAACTCCCCGGCGACACGATCCGTGTCCTGGTCGAGGGCGGTATCCGCGGTGAAGTCGTCAATGTGATCCGGGAAGTCCCGTACTTTGAGTGTGAGATCCGCGAACTGCCCGATCCGGAGATCGGCCAGACGGCGGAACTCGAAGCACTGATGCGGGCGACGCTCGGGGCGTTCGGCGATTACATGAACGCCAATCCCGAGATCGCCAACGAAGTTTACGCGGCAGTCGCGTCCATCAAGTCGCCCGGCGCCTTTGCGGACGCCATTGCGGCACATCTGGACGTCAAGGTCGAGGACAAGCAGAAGATCCTCGAATGCCTCGACATCCGCAAACGCTTGACGGCGTTGAGCGAACTGCTGCTGCGCGAAGTCGAGATCCTCAATATCGAGCAGGACATCGCCAGCAAAGTCAAGAGCCGCATCAGCCACAACCAGCGCGAATACTATCTCCGCGAGCAGCTGCACACCATCCAGGACGAACTCGGCTATGACGAGGACGTGGAAGATGAGATCGAGAAATGGCAGCGCGAGATGGAGGAGAAAGACATCCCTGAGGATGTCTGCGAGAAGCTCCGCAAAGAGATGGACCGCCTCTCCAAGATGCAGTCCTCCGGCGCGGAAGCAGCGGTCATCCGGACCTACATCGAAACGCTGCTGGCATTGCCCTGGAACGTGTATTCCGGCAGCGAGATCGATCTGGTGAAGGCTGAGAAGATCCTCAACGAAGACCACTACGGGCTGGACAAGGTCAAGGAGCGCGTGCTCGAGTACCTGGCGGTCATGCAGCTCAGCGAATCGCAGAAGTCGCCGATCCTGTGCCTCGTCGGGCCTCCGGGAACCGGCAAGACCAGCATCGTCCGCAGCGTTGCGAGAGCGATCGGACGCGAATACGTCCGGATGTCGCTCGGCGGTGTGCGGGATGAGGCGGAGATCCGCGGACACAGACGCACCTACATCGGCGCGATCCCCGGCCGCGTCATCAACTGCATCAAGGATGCGGGCACGAGCGATCCGGTCTTCCTCTTCGATGAGGTGGACAAACTCGGCGCGGACTTCAAGGGTGACCCGTCTTCGGCGCTGCTCGAAGTGCTCGATCCGGAGCAGAACAAGACCTTCACAGACCATTACCTCGAGGTCCCGTTCGACCTCTCCAAGGTGATGTTCGTCACCACAGCCAATGACATGAGCACGATCCCGCGGCCGCTTCTGGACCGCATGGAAGTGATCGAGGTCATGGGCTATACGGAAGAAGAGAAAGTTCAGATCGCGAGGCAGTTCCTGATCCCCAAAAAACTCAAGGAACACGGGCTGACGAAGAAGGATCTGAAGCTCAGCGAGACAGCGGTCCGCGACATCATCAACTATTACACCAGAGAGAGCGGCGTCCGCAATCTGGAGCGTGAGATCGCGAATGTCTGCCGGAAAGCGGCGAGAAAGATCGTCACGACCGGCGACCGCGGGCCGTACTCGGTGACCCGGAAAAACCTCGAGGAATACCTCGGAAAGAAGCGATTCCATTACGACAAGATCAAAGGCAAGACCGGCGTCGGTGTGACGACGGGGCTGGCCTGGACCATCGTCGGCGGCACGACGCTCTTCATCGAGACCGTCGCGATGCCCGGCAGCGGCAAGATCATCCTGACCGGCCAGCTCGGCGACGTGATGCAGGAATCCGCGCGCACCGGCATCAGCTACATCCGCTCGATCGCCAAAAAACTCGGCATCCGGGAAGACTTCTACCAGGATACCGATATCCATATCCATCTGCCGGAAGGGGCGGTGCCCAAAGACGGGCCGTCCGCCGGTGTGACGATGGCGACAGCGATCATTTCGACCCTGACCGGCAAACCGGTCCGCAAGGACATCGCCATGACCGGCGAGATCACCCTGACCGGACAGGTGCTGCCTGTCGGCGGGATCCGTGAGAAAGTCCTGGCGGCGCACAGAGCGGGCATCCGCAAGGTGCTCCTGCCGGCGGACAATGAACCGGACATTGAGGAGATCCCGGAGAATGTCCGCGAGCAGATGGAGTTCGTCCTGCTGAAGAAACTGGAAGACGCGCTCCGGCAGGTGCTCGTCACCGAACCAGGCGGGCTGACGAAGGCCGAAGCGGAATCGCAGAAATAGAAGGGCGGTAACTCCATGATCATCAAGACAGCAGAGATCCAGGCGGTCACCGGCCGCCGGGATCAGTACCCGCCGGATACGATGAAGGAGATCGCTTTTGCCGGCCGTTCCAACGTCGGCAAGTCATCGCTCCTCAACCTTCTGACCGGCCGCAAAAAGCTCGCCAAGGTCAGCGGCAGTCCCGGCAAGACGCGGACGATCAACTTCTATCTGATCAACAACGCGTTCCGTATCGTCGATCTGCCCGGGTACGGGTATGCCAAGGTGGCGAAGACCATGAGCCAGGACTGGGGACGCATGATGGACGAATACTTCGAGCACCGGGAAGGGCTCGTGAAGGTCGTTCAGCTGGTCGATATCCGTCACGAACCATCCAGACTGGATGTGCAGATGTACGAGTACCTCAAGGCGCACGGACTGGACGGCCTGGTCGTTGCGACGAAGGCGGACAAGATCTCACGCAATGAGATGCAGAAAAATATGTCCCGGATCCGGAAGACTCTGGGAATGAACAAAGACGACATCCTGATCCCGGTATCGGCACTGAAAAAGACCGGGCACGAGCAGCTGCTGGACGCCATGGAAGCGGTCCTGGCTGAAAGCGATTCCTGATACAGCGTATTAGAAAAAGTGAGGCTCACATGCAGTTTTTTGTCAGCTGGCGCGTTATAATAAAGAGGATCAAAGCGATCCGGTTCATGATGGCCGACAAGACGGTGCCCAAGTGGAAGAAGGCACTGATCATCTTCGGTCTCATCTATCTGTTCCTGCCGGTGGATCTCATTCCGCCGATCCTGTTTCCTTTTGGCTTTTTGGATGATCTGGTCCTGTGGATCGGCATCCTCTACCTGCTGCGGGAAACGCTCGATACGTACTGGATGGGAGAACGTCCGGTGAACTACTCAAAGAAGTATAAGGACGCGATCGAGCAGGATGACTTCGAGGTCGTGAACGAAGAGGACTTTGAAGTCGTGCAGGACGAAACAGACAACGCCGGATCGGCGGAAGGCACAGAGAAGGACAGCACGGAGCAGCAATAAGCAGGGGAGGCACTGCCATGGCAGAAACAGCAAAAGCCCGGATCCAGGGGACGATCGGTGAAGTAATGATCACCGAGGAGGAGATCGAAGCAAAGGCGAGAGAGATCGGCAGAAGGATCACCGAGGACTATGCAGGCGAGGAAGTCGTGCTCGTCGGGATCCTGCGCGGTGCGGTCGTCTGGATGACCGAGCTGATGAAGAACATCGACCTCGATGTGAAGATCGACTTCATGGCGTGCAGCAGCTACGGCGCGAGCACGAAGACGTCCGGCGTCGTCAAGATCAACAAGGATCTGGACAGCGACATCGAGGGCAGGAACGTCATCATCGTCGAGGATATCGTCGACAGCGGCCTGACGCTCGAGTACCTGAAAGAATACCTCGGACACCGCGGCCCGAAGTCCGTGAAAGTCTGCGCGCTGCTGGATAAGCCCGAGGGACGCAAGGTCGACATCGAGGCCGACTACTACGGCTTTACGGTCGGCAACCAGTTCATCGTCGGTTACGGACTGGATTACAACCAGAGTTACCGGCAGCTGCCGTACATCACGGTGCTCACATCTGAGTAGATCACCGGGGAACAAGCGATTCTCCGGAGAGATAAATGCAAACAAACACTACAACTAGGAGGAATGATCGATGTTTGAAAATTTGATCGAAGTACTGAAGAACGATCCCAGAAAGATCGTTTACACCGAAGGTAATGATCCGCGTATTCTCGAATCCGCAGCACGCCTGAAGAAAGACGGCTTCCTGACCCCGATCCTGGTCGGCAAACCGGAAGAAGTCAAGGCCGTGGCTGCGGAAAAGGGATTTGACATCGAAGGTCTTGAGATCCTCGATCCGGCGACCTACGAGAAGATGGACGAGATGGTCGACATGATGGTCGAGCTGAGAAAGGGCAAGCTCACTGCTGACGAAGCGAGAGAAATGCTTCAGTCCGGCAACTACTTCGGCACCATGCTCGTCAAGATGGGTGAAGCAGACGCTCTCCTGGGCGGCGCGACCTACAGCACCGCGGACACCGTCCGTCCGGCACTGCAGCTGGTCAAGACCAAGCCCGGTGCGCATCTGGTCAGCTCCTCCTTCGTTATGGTCCGTCCGGGCAAGGAAGAGGGCAAAGAAGAGATCCTGATCATGGGCGACTGCGCCATCAACATTGACTATCAGGATACCGTCGACAAGGAAGGCAACGTGACCGTTACAGCTGCGCAGAAACTGGCGGAAGTCGCGATCGAGTCCGCGAAGACCGCGAAGATCTTCGGCGTTGACCCGAAGGTCGCGATCCTGAGCTTCTCCACCAAGGGCAGCGGCAAGGGCGGCACCGTCAAGCTGTCCCACGACGCGACTATCGAAGCACAGAAGATGGATCCGGAACTGGCTGTCGACGGCGAACTGCAGTTCGACGCGGCTGTTTCCCCGGTCGTCGCGGCGACCAAGTGCAAGGGCAGCAAGGTCGCAGGCCAGGCCAACACCTTCATCTTCCCGACGATCGAAGCCGGCAACATCGGCTACAAGATCGCGCAGAGACTGGGCGGCTTTGATGCGTACGGCCCGATCATGCAGGGTCTGAACGCGCCGATCAACGACCTGTCCAGAGGCTGCAACGCCGAGGAAGTCTATGTGATGTCCATCATCACCGCGGCTCTGAAGTAAGAGTCCTTTCAGGAATCGCGCAGCAGAGAAGAGACAAATGAAAAAGACCGTCTGCCGGTTGGGCAGGCGGTCTTTTTGTTTGTTTTGCACAACCCGGTGCTAGAACAGCACCAGGTTTTTCTTTTTGATATCCCGCAGTTCCTCTTTTGTGAATGC
>JAILFI010000097.1 GCA_024697655.1 Clostridiales bacterium | reverse complement strand
TCAGCACATATTCCTCAAACCGGATCGCGGCCGGTGACATTTCGGTACGTCTGGGAAGCGCCAGACCGATCGGCACCACACAGCGCGGCACAAGGGGCCGCATGACAACATCCGCATTGGTCGTTTTGACCAGCACCGCGTTATCGACAGTAACGCCAAGGCCGGCCTCGACCAGTGCGCAGGATGCAAAGATATCATTCTGACAGTATTGGGAATGCGGTGTGACACCTGCCTGTTCAAAGTACAGACTGGTATCCGACACCTCTCCCGGAAGGAATTCAATAAAGGGCTCCTTTTCCAGTTCCTTCGCCGGTACCGCTTTCATCTCTGCAAGACGGTGCCCATGCGGGAGCACAGCGACCAGTTCATCCTCGATCAGCGGGATCCATCGGAAGTCCCCCTCCCGTTCGCTGATGATCGCAACATCTACCTTATGGTCGGCAAGATCGCTGACCAGACTGGTGCTGTAACTATCTATGATCCGGATATCGATATTCGGATACCTTTCCGAAAAACCCGCAATGACGCGCGTCAGCCAAGGATACAGCCCGTAAAAAGCACTGCCGATCAGCACACTGCCGTCTTCCACGCCAAGCACCTGACTAGCGGTTTTCTCATACACCCCGCCGAAGTGAGCGAGTTCCTGGATTACCGGCAGCAGCCGTTCGCCGCCCCTTGTCAGTGAGATCCCGTTCTTACCGCGCACCAGAAGAGCAAACCCGGTCTCCCGTTCCATCGAAGCGATCATCCGGCTGATGCCGGACGGATCGTATCCGAACACTTCTGCAGCGCCGGCCATACTGCCGCATTCCAGTACTTTCAGCAGCACCTGGCATTTTCTTGTATCCATAGCATCCCCCCGTTTTGCAAAGTATACTTCCCGCAAACGGCCGGCGTCAACGGACACACTGTCCGTTTTCGATATACCGGAGCGGCAGTCTTGCATTCAGTCTGCAGATGAATTCTGTATCGGAGGTACCGGCATACCCGCCTGCTTCTGCGAGGGAGATTTCGTCCTCCCCCTGCCTGCCGGCGATGACGATCTCATCCCCGACAGAAGGCGATTCGACGTCTGTAATGTCGATCATAAACTGGTCCATGCAGACATTGCCGACGATCGGACAGCGTTTGCCATGCAGGAGAACGAACCCCTTGTTGGAAGCCAGCCGCGACACACCATCGACAAACCCGCACGGCACCACGCCGATGACGCTAGGACGCGCAGCCTGCCAGGTCTGTTCATAACCGACATACTCCCCTGCATTGATGTGACGGATACTGGCGAGTCTGGAGTGCACCGACATGACCGGATAGATCGTAAATCCGGGCACTGGTTCATCGGTCGCAGGAGTCCCGTAGAGGATGCTCCCCGGACGCACCATCTCAAGATGCATTTCGGGATACAGCATCGTGGCGCCGCTGTCGCAGATATGGCGGAGCGGGATCCGGACCCCTGCCTGTTCCAGTCTGGCGCACAGATCCATAAATCTGTCAAACTGCACATGCGCATACGTTGGATCCGCATGGCCGCTCGTTGCGTGCATCGTGAAAATCCCTTCTATGCGAAGATGCGGCATGGCTGCCATCTTCACGATACTGCCAAACGCCTCTTCGAGCGGCAGTCCCAGCCTGTGCAGGCCGGTATCCACGCTGATATGCACCGGCAGGACCGTCTCTCTTGCCGCCGCCATGGCGCTGAGTTCTTCCGCCTGCGCAAGTGTGAAGACATTCGGCATCAGGTCGTAGTGAAAGAGCAGTTCGTAACTGTCTGAGAATGTATATCCGAAGACCAGAATGGGTTCGTCATAGCCCGCTTCTCTGAGCTGGACGCCTTCTTCCGGAATCGCCACGCCGAAGTACGCCGCACCGAGTTCCCGGAACACGCGCGCGCATTCCGCCGCCCCGTGTCCGTAGGCGTTTCCTTTGAGCGGCACCAGCAGTTTCACACCCGGCGCCAGCATCCCTTTGATCTGTTCTGTATTCTTTTTCAGTGCATCAAGGTCGACCTCGATCCAAGATGAACGCATATTGTCCCTCCTCTGCTGCTCCTGTCAGATGGTGACGCCCAGATAATCCAGCACGCAGCGGATCTGCATCTCCGCCTGCAGCGCCATCACGTCCTCATCCACCAGAAAGTCCCTGCTGTGGTGCATGGCATTGGTCTTCTTCTCCTCGCTGCCCATGCCCATCAGGTAATACACACCCGGGATACCTTCACGGAAAAACTCCGCCAGATCATCACCGCCAAACTCGCGGATCCCGTCCTCGATGATACTTTTCTCACCGAACATCGCGGATGCCTGTTCCTTTACGATCGCATACAGCGCCGGATCGTTTTCCAGCATGCTGTTGCCCATTTCGATCTCGACATCGCAGGTGCAGCGGTACGCTTTGCAGACCTGTTCGACCAGTTCCCGGAAGCGCGCGTGCACTGCCTTTTCATTTTCGTGCAGGCAGCGGATCGAGCCGCCCATCGTAAGTGTATCCGGAATATTGATAACGAAATCACCTGCGTGGATCGTGCAGAAATTGATCAGCGTCGGCTCATCCAGCATGCTGTATTCCGTCACCAGCATCGTATCGACCGCATCCATGACGTTTCTGGCCGCTACCAGCGGGTTGACTCCCTTGTACGGCGCGTAGGCACTGGTGTCCTTGCCGTGGATCGTGATATGGAAATAGTAACTGGAAGCGCACATCGCCCCCGGTACGACGCCAACCGTTCCCATCGGCAGCTGCGACCACACGTGCGTCGCGAAAATCGCATCAGGACGCGGATCAGTCAGTGCCCCGTCTTCGATCATCGGCGGTGCGCCGCAGTCCTCCTCGTTCGGCTGGAACAGGAAGACAACCGTGCCAGGCAGTTCTTCCCTGTGCGCCGCCAGCACCTTTGCCGCCGCCACCTGGACCGCCGCATTCGCGTCATGTCCGCAGGCATGCATCACGCCCGGGTTCTGCGAACAGTACGGAAGACCATTCTCCTCCGTTACCGGCAGTGCATCGAGTTCGCACCGGAGCATCACGGTCCTGCCGGGTTTCCCTCCGGCGAGGACACCGATAACACCGGTCCCGGCACACCTGCGTACCGCCAGACCCAGCCCGGACAGCTGATCTGCCACGAGCTGACCTGTACGGTACTCATGAAAACCGAGTTCCGGATGCGCGTGGATATCCCGCCGCAGCGCGATCATCTCATCGGTCACAGCGGCGATTTCTTCTCTGATATCGATCTTCATAGTCTCCGTTTATCCTTTTCTCTTCAGCTGAATGCCTTTCGAAGGCAGGAAGTTCTCAAAGTAGTCCTTTGTTGTCGCATGGATGCCTGCCAC
>JAILFI010000085.1 GCA_024697655.1 Clostridiales bacterium | reverse complement strand
CCTGCGCAGCCTGACCGGCGGCATCGCTGCCAACATGGTCGCGGATAATGCCAGAGCGGTCGTGCTGTCCAAGGATAAGAAGGCGTACGAGCCGATCCGCGATAAGGCGGCGCGCTGGAAAGACGACGGCAGGGCGGACATCTCCACAAAGATCATCGGCAAGAGTCTGGAGATCAAGGTGCAGGGAAAACCTGCGCACGGCAGCACACCGGAGAAAGGGATCAATGCGGTCTCACTGCTGATGGCATTCCTCGAAGACATCAGCTTCAACACGGACGACGTCAATGATTTTATCTCTTTTTACAATACCTGTATCGGCATGGAGACGGACGGCACTTCGATCGGCTGCGGATTTGAGGACGAACCATCGGGCAAGCTCGTGCTGAACGTCGGCGTGGCGGCGGTCGATCAGAAGACAGCCACCCTGACCGTCAATATCCGCTATCCCGTTACCATGGAAGGGCAGCAGGTCTACGACGCGATGATGCCGGTACTCAGCAAGTATGACATCGGCGTCGTGAAGGGACATGCGCAGGAGCCGATCTACAAACCCGCGGACGAGCCGATGATCCGCACCTTGATGAGCATCTATCAGGAGCATACCGGCGATACAGAGTCGCAGCCGCTCGTCATCGGCGGCGGCACCTACGCCCGCGCGTTCGACAACGTCGTGGCGTTCGGTGCGTGCTTCCCCTGGACGAAAGACAAGATGCACCAGGCGGACGAAGAACTCACCACCGAGGACTTCCGCAAGATGACGCTGATCTTCGCGGATGCGATCTACCGGCTGTGCGTCGCATAAGCGGAAGCTGCAGGATGGGTGCCGCGCAAGGGCACAGAGGAATCTGCGGGACAGCGCGTCAGTTGACAGGGCGATTCCAAAAAGAGTAAAATTTTAGCAGAATCACATCCGTGCTTAAGGCCGGACGGACCGCAGAGGGCGGCTCGGAAGCGCGTGCCGGGGCACGGTGAAAAGGAGAGAGTCCTATGAGATACAAAATCGATGGCGGGCAGCTGCCCGTAGTCATCTGCAGACTTGACGCAGGTGAAAGTATGATCACGGAAAAAGGCGCCATGGCATGGATGACACCGAACATGCATATGGAAACGCAGGGCACCGGCGGTCTGGGCAAGTCCCTCGGCCGCATGCTTTCCGGTGACACCATCTTCCAGAACAGATACACGGCGCAGGGCGGCGAAGGTGAGATCGCATTCGCATCCAGCTTCCCCGGCAGCATCGTCGCACTGGACATCTCCCAGGGCCCGATCGTTGCGCAGAAGTCGGCGTTCCTCGCCAGCGAATCGGGCGTCAACCTCTCGGTCTTCTTCCGCAAGAAGGCGGCAGCAGGTCTGTTCGGCGGTGAAGGCTTCATCATGCAGAAACTCGAAGGCCGCGGCATGGCGTTCATCGAGATCGACGGCAGCATCACCGAGTATGAGCTCGGCCCCGGCCAGCAGCTCATCGCGGACACCGGCTACGTCGCGTACATGAGCGCGAGCTGCTCCATCGATGTCGTCACCGTCAAGGGCATGAAGAACATCGTGCTCGGCGGCGAAGGCCTGTTCAACACGGTCATCACCGGCCCCGGTAAAGTCGCGCTGCAGTCCATGCCGATCGCGAAGGTCGCGCAGGCGCTGGCCCCTTTCACGGCGGCGGGAAAGTAAGCGGTGTTGCTGACATCGTGACAGACTTGATTCCCGGCTAGAGGCGCTGCCGGCAGCAGGCGGCCGTGAACGCGGATCGTTGTCACGGCGATTCCGTAAGACCAGAAAAAGAGCCTCTCCGCTTTGGCGGGGAGGCTTTTATATTGCCGGGGGAATCAGGGGTTTACAATTCCGGCAGATGTACTATAATGACAAAGTAAAGTAAATATCTGTTTCAGGGCGGGGTGCAAGTCCCCACCGGAGGTGAAGCGCGAAAGCGACGAGTCCTCGAGCCGCAAGGCCGAATCGGTCCGAATCCGATACCGACGGTAATAGTCCGGATGAAAGAAACGAAAAGCAACGGATGCTTTGTCTGCCCTGGTTTTTGCCGGGGCGGATTTTTCGTTATGAGACAGATTCCTTGTTTATCACCAAAGGAGGAATTATCCATGAACGACACTACTGCAATGAACACCCAGAAATCCACCGTCAAGCTGGCCAAGATGGGCATGCTGGTCGCGATCTCCATCGTGCTGGTCGCGATCATCCATTTCCCGATCTTCCCGGCGGTCGCCTTCCTCGAGTACGATCCGGCGGACATCCCGATCCTCATCGGTACGTTCGCGTTCGGCCCGCTCGCCGGCCTGCTCCTGACAGTCGTCACGGCGGTCGTGCAGGGACTGACGGTCAGCGCGCAGAGCGGTCTGTACGGCATCCTGATGCACATCATCGCGACCGGCGCTTTCGTGCTCGTCGCGGGTTGCATTTACAGCCGCGGTGAAAAGACCCGCAAAAAGGCGATTATCGGTCTGCTGTGCGGCATGGCGGCTATGATCCTCATCATGATCCCGGCCAACCTGATCATCACCCCGATGTTCATGGGCATGCCCAGAGAAGCGCTCATGCCCTTCATGCCGTTCATCGTCGGCTTCAACGCGATCAAGGCAGGCATCAACGGTCTGGTGACCTTCGTGCTGTACAAGCGCATCAGCGGCTTCCTGCACAGATAGCAGCGCCTGTCCCGGCGATTGCCGAGCAGAGCGATGGCAGAGCCGCGGAATGCGCGCCGTCATATGTCGCAGGAGCTATGCTCCGTGGCGACCAACGACGCAGCGCCTGTCCCGGCGATTGCCGGGCAGAGCGACGGCAGGGCAGCGGCTTCAAAACTGACACACAAACTACATTCACATACTGTAAACACACACGTCGGAGGCGGCCTTTCGGGGCCGTCTTTCCTTGTTGCGGCAACGGCTTTGTGGTAAACTGATAAACGGCAAAAATTGCGAACCATACCGGAAGGAGCCGAAATGATCAAACTCGACGGCGAGACCGCAACAAGAGAATACGGACACAGACTCGCTGAAGAGGCAGTTCCCGGTCAGGTCATCGCCCTGATCGGCGATCTCGGCGCGGGCAAAACGACCCTGACGAAATATATCGCGGAGGGGCTTGGTGTGACCGAGCATGTCCAGAGCCCGACTTTCACGATCGTCCGGGAGTATTACAGCGGGCGGATGCCGCTGTATCATTTTGACGTGTACCGGATCGACGACCCTGACGAGATGTACGAGATCGGGTATGAGGAGTACTTTTACGGAGACGGCCTGTGCGTCGTCGAATGGGCGGACAAGATCGAAGATCTGCTGCCCGAAGACGCGAAGGTGATCCGGCTGTCGTACGGCGGCGCGGAAGAGGAGCGGCTCGCGGAAGCGGAAGAGAACTGATCCGCAGAGACTGAAAGCAAAAGCGCGGCGGCATGCTGCATGGAGATAAGACATGAATGTGATCGCGATCGAGACCACGGGGCCCTTCGCCTCGGCGGCCATCATCAATGACAACAACGACCTGGAAGAAATCATGGGTGACGAGAAGATGAACCATCTCAAGAATGTCGTCCCGATGATCGAGACTTTGCTTGCACGCAACGAACTCACGCTGCAGGATGTGGACATGATCGCCGTTTCGCGCGGCCCCGGTTCCTTTACCGGCATCCGTATCGGCGTCAGCACGGCCAGAGCACTGTCCCAGGCGACCGGCATCCCCGTCATGGCGGTCCCGACGCTGGCGGCGTTCGGCTGCGGCGAGGGGGAGGAGGGGGAACTCGTATGCCCGCTGCTCGACGCCAGGCGCAGCCAGGTTTACGCGGGCGCCTACAGAGACTTCGAGGAAGTCGTGAAAGGCGGCCCGTACATGCTCGACGAGTTCCTGGAGAAACTCGTGCCGTACAATAACATCCTGTTTGTCGGCGACGGGCTCGGTCCGTATGAAGAGCGCGTGCAGGCGTGGGCGGAATCGCACGGCAAGACATACCGCTGCGAGGAAGTGTACCAGAGCGCCGGCAATGTCGCGGAGTATGCGGTGGACACCTGCACCGAAGAATCGCTCCTCACTTACGACAAAGTGGAGCCCGACTATATGCGGCGGCCGGAGGCGGAACGCAAACGCGAAGCAAAGATCAAAGGGGAGCCCTGGAATGGATAAGTACGAGGTCCGCCCCGGCGTTTCCAGCGACGAAGAGGAAATGGCGCGCATCGACCTCGAGTGTTTCCCTGAGGAGCCGTGGACGGTCGGCATGTTTCAGCACGATCTGGCAGAGAACCCGTTCGCGCTGTATATCCTGGCCGAGGATCCGGACGCACCGGAGGGGGAAAAGATCATGGGCTACGTCGGCGTCTATCTGATCGCGGGCGAAGGACACATCACGAACGTCGCAGTGCGGCCGAAGTACCGCGGGGAAGGTATCGGCAGTGACCTGCTGCACCTGCTGGAGGAGCACTGCAGACTGGCGGAGATCACCTCGATGACGCTGGAAGTGCGGCCGAGCAATGAGACCGCGATCCGCCTGTACGAGCGGCACGGCTTTAAGACGGAAGGACGCCGCAAACACTATTATGAGAATAACGGGGAAGACGCCCTGATCATGTGGAAGATACTATGAAAGACGGAAAACACATCACACTTGCTATAGAGTCCAGCTGTGACGAGACATCAGTCGCCCTCGTGGCGGACGGGAGAGAGGTCCTCTCGAACGTCATCTCTACGCAGATCGATATCCATAAACTGTACGGCGGCGTGGTCCCGGAGATCGCGTCCCGCCACCACCTGACCAACATCAACGCGGTCACGGACGAGGCGTTCGCGCAGGCAGGCCTCACGCCGGAAGAGGTGGACCTCATCGGGGTCACGAAAGGCCCGGGGCTCATCGGCGCCCTGCTCGTCGGGGTCGCGACAGCGAAGGCATATGCGCTCGCCTGGGACAAACCGCTGGTCGGCGTGCACCACATCAAGGGGCATATCAGCGCCAACTACATCCAGGCGCCGGACCTTGCGCCGCCCTTCATGTCGCTGGTCGTCAGCGGCGGGCACACGAGCGTCATCGACGTCAAAGGCTACAACGAATTCAAAGTGCTTGGCCAGACGCGGGACGATGCGGTGGGCGAAGCGTACGATAAAGTTGCGCGCGTGCTGGGGCTCGGCTATCCCGGCGGTCCGAAGATCGACCGGATCGCCAAAGAGGGCAACCCCGAAGCGGTCACCTTCAAGCGCGTCATGCTGGAGGACGGGACGCTCGATTTCAGCTTCAGCGGTACGAAGACCGGTGTCATGAACTATGTGCACAATGAGCAGCAGGCGGGCAGGGAGATCTCCGTGCCGGATGTCGCTGCTTCATTCCAGCAGGCTGTGCTCGACACCGTCGTTGCCAAAGTCATGACCGCGACCGAAGAATACGGCGAAGACAAGATCGTCGTCGCGGGCGGTGTCGCGGCGAACAGCAGACTGCGCGCCATGCTGCAGGACGCCTGCGCAAAGAAGGGCATCCGCCTGTACATCCCGGCGCCCATCCTGTGTACCGACAACGCGGCCATGATCGCCTGCGCCGCGTACTACCAGTACCAGGAGCGCGGAGCGGATGATCTGTTCCTGGATGCATCTGCGAACCTGGATCTGGAAAATAGTTAAGAATAGTACTTGCCTGGCGGAACGGATATCTGTGTGCAAGGATATCCGCAACGCCGGTTCTTAGCGAACGGCAAGCGACAGCGCAGACGGAGCTTAGAACCGCTGCGTGAGGACTAAGCGGGAGCGGCCTGGCACACAGATATCCGTTCCACCTGCGAAGAGCGATTCCTTAATATGATCATACTCAGCTGCAAAGACCTCAAAAAAGAATACGGCACGGACGTCATCTTCGAAGACGTCACCTTCCACGTGCAGAAAGGCGACAAAGTGGGCATCGTCGGTCCCAACGGGGCGGGCAAGACCACGCTTCTTCGCGTGCTCACGGGGGAACTTGCGCATGAAGAGGGCACCGTCAACTTCCATCCGGAGGCGACGTTCGGCTACCTGCACCAGCAGACCGACATCCACAGCACCCGGACCGTCATGGAGGAAGTCGAAGCGATCTTTGAGCCCCTGCATGTCATGGAGCAGCAGCTTGCGGAGATCACGGAGCAGATCGAAAAGACGACCGGCGAAGAGCAGGCGCAGCTGATCCACCGCATGGATGCCCTGCGCGAAGAATACGAGCGCAAAGGCGGCTATACCTACAAGAGCGAGATCCGCGGGATCCTCTCCAGTATGGCCTTCCTCGACGATAAATACGACCAGAAGATCACGGATCTGTCCGGCGGCGAGAAGACGCGCCTCGCGCTTGCGCTGCTGCTGCTGAAAAAGCCGGAGATCCTCATCCTCGACGAGCCGACCAACCACCTCGACATCGGCACCCTGTCCTGGCTCGAGCAGTACCTCGGCGCGTACCGCGGGACGATCCTGGTGGTCAGCCACGACCGGTATTTCCTCGACCGCATCTGCGACCACATCCTGGAGGTGGCGGATCACACGCTGCGCAGCTTTGACGGCAACTACACCGACTACGCGCGGCGCAAAAAGGAGATCCGCGAAGAGGAGATGCGCCGGTATCAGGCGTTCAAAAAAGAAAAGGAAAAGCAGGAGGATCTCGTGCGGCGCTACAAGCAGCGCGGCACCGAAAAGCTCGCCAAGCGCGCGCACTCCCGCGAGATGATGCTCGAGCGCCTGGCGCGCGAAGAGAAGGCGCAGAACATCCATGCGCCGCAAGGCCAGACCGGAAAGATGAAGCTGCGGTTCCGCGAAGACTACAAGAGCGGCAGCGACGTGCTGCTGATCGAGGGGCTGGCCAAGGGGTTCGGCTTCGGCGCCCGCCGTAAGCAGCTCTTTGAGAATGTCGATCTCGACCTCAAGCGGGGCGAGCGGGTCTGCCTGGTCGGCGCGAACGGCATCGGCAAAACGACCCTGCTGCGGCTCATCCTCGGCGATGTCCGGCCGGACGCAGGCCGCATGCACGAAGGCTACAATGTCAAGACGGTCTACTATGACCAGGAGCAGCGGCTGCTCGAAGAGGACAATACAGTCATCGAGGAGATCTGGCAGGATCACCCCGATCTGACCGGCACGGAGCTCCGGAACATTCTGGGCGGTTTCCTGTTCCGCGGGGACGATGTGTTCCTGCCGGTGCGGGCGCTGTCGGGCGGAGAACGGGCGCGGCTGTCCCTGCTCAAACTGATGATGGGCGGCGGCAATCTGCTGCTCCTCGACGAGCCGACCAACCATCTGGACATCGAGTCCCGCGAAGTGTTCGAGGACGCGCTGATGGAGTTCCCCGGCACGGCGCTGATCGTCAGTCACGACCGGTACTTCCTCAACAAGGTCCCGACCCGCATCTGCGAACTGACGGCGGACGGGCTGGTGACCTTCCTCGGCAAGTACGATTACTATCAGGAGAAACGCGACGAACTGATCTCCGGCCGCAAGTATATGAAGGAACTGGCGGTACAGGGACGCACGGGCGCCGCATCTGACGGAGAAGGCGGCAGCAGTGCGGAAAGTGTCCAAATGGAGCACAGCGGGCCGGCGGCGGGTTCCAAGGAGGAGCGATTCCTCAAAAAGCAGCAGGAAGCCGAAGAGCGCCGGAAACGCCGTGAGAAAGAATCGCTCGAGCAGGAGATCGAAACGCTGGAGACCCGTATTTCTGAACGTGAACAGCAGATGTGCACCGAGGAAGTGCTGGCCGATCTGGAACGGCTGCGCGCGCTCGATGAGGCTGTGAAAGCCGACCGCGAGCGGCTCGACATCGTATACGAAAAGTGGTTGCAATACGAGTAAACACTTTCTATAATGAATTGTACCGTTTGTACACTTTAAGGAGGAAGACAAATGACTTTTGACAAAATCAAAGACATCATCGTCGATCAGCTCGGCGTTGAAGAAGAAGCTGTCACCATGGAAACGCACCTGATGAAGGACCTCGAGGCGGACTCTCTGGACGCGGTTGAGATCATCATGGCGATCGAAGAAGAATTCGACATCGAAGTTCCCGATGAAGAGGCTGAAAAGTTCCAGGTCGTCGGCGACATCGTCAAGTACGTCGAAGAAGCGAGCAACTAATATGGCGAAAAACGCGAAGATATCGAATGCCGTCATCAAGCGGCTGCCAAGATATCGCCGGTATCTTCATGAGCTGGACAAGAAGGGCGTCGACAAGATCTCTTCGGCGGAGCTGTCCCGTCTGATCGGGTATACGGCTTCGCAGATCCGGCAGGACCTCAACAATTTCGGCGGCTTTGGCCAGCAGGGATACGGCTACAATGTAAAGGATCTCCACGATGAGATCAGCGCGATCCTCGGTCTGGATCAGGTCTACCATATGGTCATCGTCGGCGGCGGCAATCTGGGTCACGCGATCGCGGGCTACACCAATTCCTACAAGCAGGGATTTCAGGTAGAGGCGATCTTCGAAGTGGACCAGGCGGCGATCGGCACGATGATCGGCGGTGTGCCGGTGCTGTCCTCCGATGAGCTCGTCGAGTTCGTCGAGGCGCACAACATCGATATCGGTGTCATCTGCACGCCGAAAGATGTCGCGCAGGAAATGGCGGACAAACTGTGTTTCGCCGGTGTGAGAGGCATCTGGAATTTTGCGCAGACGGACCTGGAAGTCCCGGCGCATGTGGCGATGGAGAACGTCCATCTGTCGGACAATCTCTACGCGCTGACATTCCACATGAACAGAATGTAAATACCGCACAAGCAAATACCCGTTCCAGAAATGGAACGGGTATTGATTCTTACTTGATGTAAGTCAGTGCAGGCAGCGGCCCGCACTTTGCTCTTCAGTCGTTTTTATTCGGGCTGGGGAGCGTCTACCGGGCAAGCCTCTGCGCAGGCACCGCACTCGATGCAGACATCGGGATCGATGACATGAGCGCCGTCGCCTTCAGAGATCGCCTCGACCGGGCATTCTGCTGCGCAAGCACCGCAGTTGATGCATTCTTCGCCGATCTTGTAAGCCATAGTATTACCTCCTTAAGTGATATGTGATATATATCCGCGTCTCAATTATAGCGCGGGCATTTGGAGATGTAAAGAATGAAAGTATACGCCCTCGTCGGCAAGAGCGGCACCGGGAAAAGCTATCAGGCGGGCAACCTGTGCCGGGACAAAAATATAGAGAGCATCATCGACGACGGTCTCTACATATATCGGATCAACTCGATCTTCGGCAAATCCGCCAAGCAGGCGGAGACCATGATGGGCGCCATCAAAACGGCGCTGTTCACCGAGGAATCGCACCGCGACGAGGTCGTACAGGCGATCGAAGATACGCAGCCCGGGAGTATCCTGATCATCGGCACCTCCGACGGCATGGTCGCGAAGATCACCAAACGGCTGGGCCTGCCGCCCATCGGCGAAACGATCTATATCAACGACATCACGACCGAAGAAGACCGGGAAACCGCGCACAAACAGCGCACCGTGCAGGGCAAGCATGTCGTGCCGGTTCCGCAGGCGCACCTCAAGAAGCGGTTCTCCGGCTACTTCATGGTGCCGCTGCGCAAGTTCCTGGCATGGGGGACAGGCAGAGAAGAAGGGGACAACGAAAAGACCGTCGTGCGGCCGACCTACAGCTATCTCGGGGAGTTTTTCATCTCCCAGCAGGTCATCGAGGACATTGTGACGATCATCGGGGAGGAACTGCCGGGGGTGACCCGCATCCTGAATGTCACGGCGGAAAAACGCAGCGAGCAGCTGCGTGTAAAGATCACCGCCAATTTCAACACGACAGAGACGATCGTCGAGACCGCCAAGCGCATGCAGGAAAAATGCGCGTACCGGATGGAGGAGATGACGGCTCTTGCGGTCGATCAGATCAACATCCAGGTCAAGGAGATCGAAGACCTGAAGGAAACCGCGTAAGAGACTGCGGAAGATCTTCGACACGGATACAGATACCGACACGAGTACGGGTACCGATACGGCGCGGCTGCAAGCTGCGCCGTTTTTCAATGCGACCGCCGGGCGATTCCTGAAAACAGGGTAAAAACCTTCCTATATCTATTGACTTTATGCCGAAAACAGATAGAATAATACTTGGCACTCGGATATAGTGAGTGCTAACAACGCAAAAGACGCGCCGGAAAAAGGCGCGTGAAATAAGAAAGAGCGGAGGTATCAAAATGAGTTTTGCAATCAAACCTTTGGGCGACAGAGTCGTGATCAAGAGACTGGAAGCCGAAGAGAAAACAGCCAGCGGCATCATCCTTCCCGGGCAGGCGAAGGAAAAGCCCCAGATGGCGGAAGTCGTGGCGGTAGGCCCCGGCACCGAAGACATCAAGATGGAACTGGCGGTCGGTGACATGGTCATCTTCTCGCAGTACGCGGGCACGGAAGTCAAATTCGAAGGGGAAGAATACACCATCATGGCGCAGAAGGACATCCTGGCCAAGGTGGAGAAGTAATAGGAGGCAAATAAAATGGCAAAAGAACTGACCTACGGGGAAGACGCAAGAAAAAAGCTGCTGGCGGGCGTTGACCACCTGGCGGATACCGTTAAGATCACGCTTGGACCGAAGGGCCGCAACGTGTTGCTCGACAAGCAGTTCGGCGCTCCGCTGATCACCAATGACGGTGTCACCATCGCAAAAGAGATCGAGCTCGAAGACAGAGTCGAGAACATGGGCGCGCAGCTCGTCAAGGAAGTCGCGACCAAGACCAACGATGTTGCCGGCGACGGCACCACCACCGCGACCCTGCTCGCACAGATCATTATCAAGGAAGGTTTCAAGAATGTCGCAGCAGGCGCCAACCCGATGATCCTCAAGAAGGGCATCCAGGGCGCTGTCGACGCAGCTGTCGCACAGATCAAGAAATCCGCGAAGAACGTCAAGAGCCAGGAGAGCATCGCGCAGGTCGCGAGCGTCAGTGCGGCTGACACGGAGATCGGCAGCCTGATCGCAGAGGCGATGGAGAAGGTCGGCAGAGACGGTGTCATCACCGTTGAAGAGTCCAAGTCCATGGGCACCACCCTGGAAGTCGTCGAAGGTATGCAGTTCGACAGAGGCTACCTCTCCCCCTATATGGCAAATGACATGGAGAAGATGGAAGCGACCATGGAGAAACCCCTGGTCCTGCTGACCGACAAGAAGATCTCCAACATCCAGGACCTGATGCCGCTCCTCGAGCAGGTCGTCAAGACCGGCCAGAAGCTGCTGATCGTCGCAGAGGATATCGAAGGCGAAGCGCTGGCGACACTGGTCGTCAACAAACTGCGCGGCGTCATCGACTGTGTCGCGGTCAAGGCACCGGGCTTCGGTGACAGAAGAAAAGCGATGATGGAAGACCTGGCCATCCTGACCGGCGGTACCGTCATCAGCGAAGAACTCGGCTACGACCTCAAAGAGGCGACCCTCGATCTGCTCGGCCAGGCGGCCAGCGTGAAGGTCGACAAGGACAACACCATCATCACCGGCGGTGCCGGCAACAAGGCTGAGATCGAAGCGCGCGCAGCGTCCATCAAGAGCCAGATCAAAGAGACCAAGTCCGACTTCGACAGAGAAAAGCTGCAGGAGAGACTGGCGAAGCTGACCGGCGGCGTTGCCGTCATCAAGGTCGGCGCGGCTACCGAGACCGAACTGAAGGAAAGAAAACTCCGCATCGAAGACGCGC
This sequence comes from Clostridiales bacterium, assembly GCA_024697655.1. Next base: position 5,270 of record JAILFI010000085.1, on the reverse strand, counting down.
TGAACGCCACCAAGGCAGCTGTCGCGGAAGGCATCGTTCCGGGCGGTGGCGTTGCGTTCGTCAACGCGATCCCGGCTGTCGCGAAGTACATCAAAAACCTGTCCGGCGATGAGAAGACCGGCGCGTCCATCATCCAGAGAGCACTGGAAGAGCCTGTCCGCCAGATCGCGGAGAACGCGGGCTTTGAAGGCAGCGTCGTCGTCGCGAAGGTCATCGCGAGCAAGGCGGGCGTCGGCTTCAATGCGGCGTCTGAAGAATACGTCGACATGATCGATGCAGGTATCGTCGATCCGGTCAGAGTGACCAGATCCGCGCTGCAGAACGCGGCAAGCGCCAGCGCGATGCTGCTGACCACCGAAGCGACCGTCGCGGAACTTCCGAAGGAAGAGCCTGCGATGCCGGCCGGCGGTATGGGCGGCATGGGCGGTATGGGCGGCATGATGTAAGCCGTCCGCCCGGCAAACACCAATACGCAATAAGAAGAAGCGGCCGTAAGGCCGCTTCTTTTGTGTATCTGCAGTGCCACCCGGGCAGCGGGACCGCCTGCCCGTCCGCCTATTCGAAGGCGCAGGGATACTTGCGTTTGATCTCCGGGAACTTCCGGATCTCCCCGCCGCCGTCGCCCCAGCCGATGAAGTAGAGTGTCACAGGGGACATGTCTTTGGTGATCGTTTCAAAGTTCGACGTATTGTCGTCTTCGTAGGTGTAGTACATGATCTCGTCCGGATAGGTGTCTGCCACGTAGTCCGACAGCGCCAGGGAGATGTGGTCCGCCTCGTTCTCTTCGTACAGGTCGCAGGCGCCGAAGAGGTGGAGGATCTCATGCGCGTAGGTGGCCGGGTTTTCGTATTCATCCGGCGCGCTTTCGTCATACATGTAGAGGTTGGCGAATTCATAGTAACCGACAGCGTCCCACTTCGCACTGCCCGTCGCTGTGTACGGATAGGCGAACGATGTGCCCTCTCCGGGGAGGAAAACGACGAAGCCGACCGAGTCGGTCTTGTATTTTTCTTTGATCGATTGCAGGTCGAAATGGTACAGATAATCGCCGATCGTGCTGTTGTAGGTGAAGGAGATATCCTTCCGGCTTTCCTTCAGCATGCCCGGGGCGCTGTACCGGAAGGTCAGATCCGTCTCATTGCAGATCACATTGAGCGGCACACCGTGCTCTTCCGCCTTGGTCTCGAGCCAGCCGGCCGCGAGATCGAGCGCCCTTTTGGTATAAGCGATCTCCTCGCCGGAAAAGCCGTGGCTGCCGTCGATGAGATAGATGCTCACGAGAACGACGTTATCCTGCAGGAACCTGGCGCTCCCCTGCGGGGAGAGACCGTTCTGCCAGCCTTCCTCCGCTCCCTCTCTGACGCCGCCTGTTCCGCCTGCTCTGTAGCCGGGGTCGCCTTCGCTCTGAAGCCGGTTGCCTTCCGGGCCGTTCGTAAAACCGCCGCCGTTGGTCTGTCCTTCGCTGGAAGGGCCGCCGTAGTAAAACAGCTCATCGTCGTCGAAGAACGAGGCGAACTGTTCATTGAGGTACCGGAAAAACGATTCGAACTGCTGCACGCCCGGAAGATCGGAGAATCCGTCCGGCCAGAAGGAGGATGCTTGGAACAACCCGCATCCGCCAAGAGGCACCGCCATCATAAGGCACAGCAAAAGAGCCGCGGCGCGTTTCGCGGTGCGATTCCTGAGCGATGAGTTGTGTCTTGGCGGTCTGTTCATGAGGTCATTTTACCGCATCCCGGAAAAAGTGCAAACAGACAGCGCGGCTGCGGCTGAAGCGGTTGAAATAATCGCGCTGTTGGAGTACAATTAATCATTAATATGAGGAAGTATAGCCGCTTGCGCCCGAGATGCGCAAAGAGGCGTTCAAAAAGAAATCGCACACCATTATCCAAACCACAGAAAGAGGAGGAGACCATGGCCACATATTTCAACGAACCGTCCCGTACTTTCAATGAATATCTGCTGATCCCCGGCTATTCGTCGTCGGAATGCAGGACGGAAAACGTGTCTCTTGCGACCCCGCTTGCGAAGTACCGCAAGGGGGAGGAAGAATCGCCCGTCACCATCAACATCCCGCTCGTTTCGGCGGTCATGCAGGCGGTCTCCGATGACAATCTCGCCATCGCGCTCGCCAAGGAAGGCGGCATCTCCTTCATCTTCGGCTCCCAGTCCATCGAGAGCCAGGCAGCGATGGTCAAGCGCGTCAAGGACTACAAGGCGGGCTTCGTCAAGAGCGACAGCAACGTGCGTCCCGACCAGACCCTGGCGGACATCATCGCGCTGAAAGAAAAGTACGGCCACAGCACCATCGCGGTCACCGAGGACGGCACCGCAGAGGGCAGGATGGTCGGTCTGGTCACGAGCCGCGACTACCGCGTCAGCCGCATGGATCCGGCAACCCCGGTCAGCGACTTCATGACCCCGTTTGAAAAACTCGTCGTTGCAGAGGACGGTGTTTCCCTGAAGGAAGCCAACGACATCCTCTGGGACAACAAACTGAATGCGCTGCCTGTCGTCGACAAAGAGCAGCGTCTTGTGGCGTTCGTCTTCCGCAAGGACTATGACAGCCACAAGACCAACCCGCTCGAAGTCCTCGACGAGCACAAGAGATATCTCGTCGGCGCGGGCATCAACACCCGTGACTACGAACAGCGCGTCCCGGCACTGGTAGAGGCCGGCGCGGACATCTTCACCATCGACAGTTCCGAAGGGTACTCCGAATGGCAGTCCCGCACGATCGCGTGGATCCGCGAGAAGTACGGCGACACCGTCAAAGTCGGCGCGGGCAACGTCGTCGACGCGGAAGGCTTTAAGTTCCTGGCAGACGCAGGTGCGGACTTCGTCAAGATCGGCATCGGCGGCGGTTCCATCTGCATCACCAGAGAGCAGAAGGGCATCGGCCGCGGTCAGGCATCCGCTGTGCAGGATGTCGCGGAAGCGCGCAACAAGTACTTCGAAGAGACCGGTATCTACATCCCGATCTGCTCCGACGGCGGCATCGTCTACGACTATCACATGACGCTGGCGCTGGCGATGGGCGCGGACTTCCTGATGCTCGGCAGATACTTCGCCCGCTTTGACGAGGCGCCCGGCGCGAGACTCTCTGTCAACGGCAACTACGTCAAGGAGTACTGGGGCGAAGGTTCCAACAGAGCCCGCAACTGGCAGCGCTACGACATGGGCGGCGACAGCAAGCTGTCCTTCGAAGAAGGCGTCGACAGCTACGTTCCGTACGCCGGCAGCCTTTCTGACAACGTCCGCCAGTCCCTGCAGAAGGTCAAGTCGACCATGTGCAACTGCGGCGCGCTGTCCATCGAGGAACTGCAGCAGACTGCAAAACTGACGCTCGTTTCCGCCACCTCCATCGTCGAGGGCGGTGCGCACGACGTCATCAAGAAAGATACGTCCACTGTAGTGAACAGATAGTTGGCGGTCTGATACGAAACCTGATCCGCCGGTCAAAACCGGCGGATTCTCTTTTATGGAATCGCTCAGCCCGTATCTGCGGGCGCAGGAAAGGAAATCCCATGGCAAACGAAACAGCAAAAGCAAACGAGACCATCCTGGTCCTCGACTTCGGCGGCCAGTACAACCAGCTGATCGCCCGCCGCGTGCGCGAATGCCGCGTCTACGCGGAGGTGCATCCGTACACCCTGCCGGTCGAGGAGATCCGCGAGATGGCGCCGAAGGGCATCATCTTCACGGGCGGCCCGAACAGCGTATTCGGGGAGAGCGCGCTGGCATACGACCCGGCGCTCTTCGAACTCGGCGTGCCGATCCTCGGTATCTGCTACGGCGCGCAGCTCATGGCGCACGCGCTCGGCGGCGTTGTCGAAACGGCGGAGACCAGCGAGTACGGCAAGACGGAAGTCATCATCAAGGACGGATACTACGGGGCAGGCTGGTCTGCTGACAGCAGTCTTCTTTACAAGGATGTGCCCAAACGTTCGACCGTCTGGATGAGCCACACCGACCGGATCAAGCAGGTGCCGGAAGGCTTTGTCGTGACGGCGGAGACTGCGGATTGCCCGGTCGCGTCGATGGAGGATCCTTCGCGTGGCTTCTATGCGGTCCAGTTCCACCCGGAGGTCATGCACAGCCAGTACGGCAAGCACATGCTGCGCTCGTTCGTCATGGATGTCTGCAAGTGTGCCGGCGACTGGGAGATGGGATCGTTCGTCGAACGGTCCATCGCGCAGATCCGTGAGAAGGTCGGTGACGGCAAGGTGCTGTGTGCGTTGTCCGGCGGCGTCGACAGTTCGGTCGCGGCAGTCCTGCTCAGCAAGGCGGTCGGCAAGCAGCTGACCTGTGTGTTCGTCGATCAGGGCCTGCTCAGAAAGGACGAGGGCGACCAGGTCGAGGCTGTCTTCGGACCGGACGGTCCGTACGACCTCAACTTCGTGCGCGCCAACGTGCAGGAGCGATTCTACGAAAAACTGGCCGGCGTCGAAGAGCCGGAGCAAAAGAGAAAGATCATCGGCGAGGAGTTCATCCGCGTCTTTGAAGAAGAAGCGAAAAAGATCGGTGCGGTCGACTTCCTGGTGCAGGGGACGATCTATCCGGACGTCATCGAGAGCGGTCTCGGCGACAGTGCGGTGATCAAGTCCCACCACAACGTCGGCGGTTTGCCGGACCATGTGGACTTCAAGGAGATCATCGAACCGCTGCGCATGCTGTTCAAGGACGAAGTCCGTGCGGCGGGGCTGGAACTCGGCATCCCCGAGAACCTGGTCTTCCGTCAGCCGTTCCCCGGCCCCGGTCTTGCGATCCGCATCATCGGGGAGGTCACCGAGGAGAAGGTGAAGATGGTCCAGGAAGCAGATGCGATCTTCCGGGAAGAGGTCGAGAACTATCAGGACGGCAGGTTCGCGAAAACGCTCGGGCAGTACTTCGCGGCGCTGACCAACATGCGTTCCGTCGGTGTTATGGGCGACTTCCGGACATACGACTACGCCGTGGCGCTCCGCGCGGTCATGACCAGCGACTTTATGACGGCCGAAGCGGCACAGATCCCGTGGGATCTGCTCATGCGGATCACCACGCGCATCGTCAACGAAGTGCCGCATGTCAGCCGCGTCATGTACGACTGCACGACCAAACCGCCGGCGACGATCGAGATGGAATAGCAACGGAACAGCTTTCCGATAGCTGAAAAGAGTATTTGACAACTCCGACGACAAATAATAAGAGGCATTTAAGAACGGAGATCTTTATGGAAGCAGAACCAACAATACAGCAGAAAAAGCCGCGCATTGTATGGATCGATATCA
>JAILFI010000156.1 GCA_024697655.1 Clostridiales bacterium | reverse complement strand
CGGCTGGCGGAAGACAGGTTCGGCTATCCGCTGACCTTTGACAGCGGCCGCATCGTCTACCGGGAGACCATCGCGGATACGGTCGAAGGCGTCGGGCATTTCGAGCCGCTGCGCCACTATGCGGAGGTGCATCTCATTCTGGAGCCCGGAGAGCCGGGCAGCGGGCTCATCTTCGACACCTGCGTGAGCGAGGATGTGCTCGACCGAAACTGGCAGCGGCTGATCCTCTCGCACCTCGCGGAACGGGAACTGCGCGGCGTTTTGACCAACGCGCCGCTCACCGATATGAAGATCACCCTGGCAGCAGGGCGCGCTCACAAAAAGCACACCGAGGGCGGCGACTTCCGGCAGGCGACTTTCCGCGCGCTCCGGCAGGGGCTCATGAAAGCAAAAAGTGTCCTTTTGGAGCCTTTCTTTGCTTATACTTTAGAGGTGCCTGCGGACAAAGTAGGCCGCGCGATGACGGACATCCAGCGGATGGACGGCACGATGGAGGGACCGGCACAGACCGGCGACGCAGCGGTCCTGACGGGACGCGCGCCGGCGGCGAAGATGAAGGACTACGCCCTTGAGGTGATGAACTATACAGGCGGCCGCGGCCGGCTCAGCTGCCAGCTGGACGGGTACGGCCCCTGCAAAGACGCGGAGGAGGTCATCGAAGAGACCGGATATGACGCGGAACGCGACGTGAACGATCCGGCTGATTCCGTGTTCGTCAGTCACGACGGCTCGGATATCGTGCCGTGGGATCAGGTCGAGCAGAAGATGCACCTGCCGCTGACGCTGAAAAAGCGCGGCGCGGACGGAGAAGAAACAGACGGCACAGACGGTCAACCGGACGGCAGCCTGAAAGACCGTGCGGCGGCCTTTGTGGACAGCGCGGCGAGCGACGCGGAACTCATGGCGATCTTCGAGCGTACGTACGGTCCGATCCGGACCAATCCGCTGACTTCTCCGGGCAAAGCCGGCAAAGAGAAGCAGCGGATGATGGAGCGCCGGCAGAAGGCGGCCGGGGCGAACGGACCGAAGAAGGGGCAGAGCGATTCTCCGAAAAAGAAACACACGAAGATCCCGGACGGTCCCGAGCATGTGCTCATCGACGGTTACAACCTGTTGCATGCCAATGAAGAATGGGCGAAACTGATGGACAGCGACATCGAGGTGGCAAGAGCGCGCCTGCAGGACATTCTTGCCAACTACGCGGGCTTTACGGGCAGCATGGTGACGCTTGTCTTCGATGCCTACAAACGCGTGCCCGGTCCCGGCTCCAGAGAGGATGTCCACGGGGTGGACGTGGTGTACACGAAGGAAGGAGAGACAGCCGACGTTTTCATTGAGCGCATGGTTTACGAACTGGGCAAAAGGGAGAGGATGCGTGTCGTGACATCCGACGGACTGATCCAGACGCTGACACTCGGCCACGGCGCTCTGCGCACCTCTTCGCGGGAATTCCTGCATGAACTGGCAGCGATCGAAGAAGCGATCCGCGACGCGCTGGCGGAGCAAGGTTGAATCCGCCCGCCGTTGGTGGTATCATGGCAAGGCTGAATACTATAGAAAAGGGAGAAAGATAGATGATACGGAAAGCAACAAGAGAAGACCTGCCCCGCGTGATCGAGATCTACGAGGATGTCCATACGATGGAAGAGATGGGCGATCTGGTGGTCGGCTGGCAGAGAGATGTGTATCCGACGCGCTGGACGGCGGAAGACGCACTTATCAGAGAGGACCTCTATGTATTGGAATCGCCCGACGGCGAGATCGTCGCGACGGCGATCATCAACAACAAACAGGTCGAAGGCATCTACGACAGGGCGGAATGGAAGTATGACGCGGAGGATGAGGAAGTGCTCGTCATCCACACGCTCGCGGTCTCGCCCAACCACATGCGCAAAGGGTACGCTGCGGAGTTCCTGCGCTACTACGAAGCTATGGCGACGATCGGCAACTGCAAAGCGCTGCGCCTCGACACCGGCGCCCGCAACCGCCTCGCCCGCCGGATCTACGAGAGCTACGGCTACCGGGAAGCGGCGGTCATGCAGAGCGAGTTCAACGGCCTGGAAGGGGTCAACATCGTCCTGCTGGAGAAAAAACTGTAAACCGCAAAGAGACGGACGCCCGGGCATGCCCCGGGCGTTTTTGCATGAGCATGTTTTTTTGAACAATCAGTTCAAATAGCGGTGCGGGGTGCCGCTATTTTTGTTATCATATTAACAAGACAGGTGTTGTTTATACGCGATATAGATACTTTATTACTTTAGCACGGAGTTTCATCTTGGAGGTATCGGCATGTCACGGAACAGGAATACAGGAGGGCACGGGAAGCGATTCTTAACGGTCCTCCTTACTTTGGCTATGATCGTCAGTCTGACGCCCTCGCTCGGGGCACTGACAGGTGGGGCTTTAGGTGCGCAGGAGGCGTATGGTGCGGAAGGCATCTCGGGGAATGTGAATGCGTCCGCTCTTACGCTGATGGGAGAATATAACCTAACCGGTGATACGATCCTCTATATTGATGAAGATATCATCATCGGTTCGATCAATGTAGGAGATCATACTCTTACGATTGAAGGCAGCGAGGGCAAAATCCTCAGTGTATACGGTAATGGCATCGAGGGCTATCAGGGAAATGTCATTCTGAACAGCGGCAGTCTCGATCTCGACACATCAGCCGGCGAAGGGAACTGGACCGCCGCCATGGATCTGACACTGGGTGGATTCACCATGAACGGAGGCGGGCTGTTCATAAATTACAGTGGGAGCGGCAGATACTCTTCCTACGGGATCAATGCCAAATCGTTCACCATGACCGGCGGAACAGCTAACGTAAG
>JAILFI010000073.1 GCA_024697655.1 Clostridiales bacterium | reverse complement strand
ATATGATAATAGAAGCAAGGGAAATCGAAATCGCAAAGGTATCGCAAAGGAAACCAAAGGAGACACGACTATGAAGACCCTTTATAAAAACGCGGAAATGTTGACTGCCAATGACGATGCGCTGTATGCAGACGCCATGCTCGTCGAGGACGGCGTGATCGCCGCCATCTGTGAGGAATCGCAGTGAGGCCCGGCCGACTAAATCATCGACCTCGGTGGCAAGCGCGTGCTGCCCGGCCTCATCGACGCCCATATGCACGGCCTGATGCTCGCAGGCTACAGCCAGCAAATCTCTGCCCTGCCGCCCAAAATCAACTCCATCGCCGACCTATCGGAAGCGATCGCAGAGGTCGCCAAGACCAAGGAACCGGGCGACTGGATCCGCGGCTGGGGCTTTGACGAAGGCAAATTTGCCGAGCACAGACAGCCCACCCGCTGGGATCTCGACAAGGGTACGACCGAACATCCGGTCTACATTCTGCGCTCCTGTGTCCATATCGCCGCCGTCAACAGCTGCGCGCTGGATCTGGCGGGCATCACCAAAGATACACCGGACCCGGAAGGCGGCTGCATCGTCCGCGATGAGAACGGCGAACCCACCGGCGTCCTCGAAGAAAACGCGCGTTTCCTCGTCGCAGATCTGATCCCGATCCAGACCGACGAAGAGACCGTTCAGCAGGTCCTCGACCTCGGCGAGCTGTGCCTCTCTCAGGGGCTGGTCGGCCTCACCGACATGGGCTGGTTTGAGCCGAGCGATCCGCTCAACTACTACAAACAGGCAGTTGCCAAAGGTCTCAAGCAGGATGTCGCCGTTTACTATCTCGGCGAATCGCTGCGCGACGGCACCGCTTCCTTCGAGATCGAAGACCTCGACCAGAATCAAGTCCGCGTCGCCGGCCTCAAGCTGATCGGTGACGGCACGTTCTCCGGTCACACCGCATGGGTCGACGAACCGTTCCTGGGCACCGACAACTACGGCATCTCCACCCTTTCAGACGACCTGCTCGAAGACACCATCAAATTCTGCAAAGAACACCACTGCCAGATCTCCATCCACGCCATGGGCGGTCAGGCGATCGAGCGCCTCGTCTCCAGACTGGCGGAAGAAGAGAACTGGATGGACGACGGCGTCGCAAGAGCCCGCGGCGAAGCCATCGCAAACATGCCCTACGCCCGCATGGAGCATATCTCCGAACCCAGAGAGACTTCCATCGACAAGGCGATCGAAAAGGGTATCACCTGGGTCACCCAGCCGATCTTCCAGCACAGCGAGATCGAAAGTTACATCGAAAACCTCGGCCTCGAGCGCAACAAGAAAGCCTACCCGGTCAAGCACCTGCTCGACAGAGGCGTCAAGATGGTCCTCTCCACCGACGCGCCGGCCACGTCCTGGGCAGTGCCCTCCGATCCCTGGCCCGGCCTGCAGCACGCTGTCACACGCGTTGCGTATAACGGCGTCGACTGCGGCAAAGACCAGGCCATCGACATCGAGACCGCGATCAAGCTCTACTCCAGAGAAGCGGCCATCGTCTGCGGATTTGACAGACTCGGCATGCTCGTACCGGGTTACCGCGCCAGCTTCCTCGTTCTGGAAGACGACGTCCTCGAAGTGCCGGCTGAAGAGATCGGCACCGTCAGAGTCGGCGCCACCTACATCGACGGCGTGAAGTGCTACGAACGCTAAGCAGTTACGTTCCCCCTTCGGAACCACATATGCGAAAGAAAAAGCCGGGTCCGTCATCGCCCGGCTTTTTCTTATTCATCTTTCTTAGCTGCGGTTCACAGCGCTGTTGCGCTGGACATCCAACCTTTTTATGCTGCCCGCTTGTTCGTGTTCATGCTGTCGCGAAAGACGAAGAACCGGTCGTAGAGGAACTCGGTCGTCAGGTTGATCGCCATCGTGAAGAACAGCACCAGGTAGTCGTTCCACCCCGCCCAGTCCGTGAGTGCATGTCCCCACCAGGTCGACGCCGGCGTGAACACACAGTAGAACAGGAACACCTTGAACATCGCCACCGGCACATTGTTCGCCGACTTGAACGTGAACTCTCTGTTCAGCGTGAAGTTCCAGATCACGGAACACACCAGTGCGATCAGATAGCACGGCCAGTAGCTCCACGGCGTGATGAACTTCAGCAGCGTGAACACCGTTGTTTCGATGATGCCCGCCGAGATCGAGAACAGCACAAACTTGACCACCTGGATGCGTGTCTCCCTGGCGGTCGGTACATATCTGTCTTTCTTTGCGTCCTTTTCCACAGATGCTTTCCTTTTCTGTCCGCCTCCGGACCCGCAAGTCCCAGAGACATTCCAAGATCGTCGTTACTGTTCTCTATCATACAGCAAAAGGCATACCGTTGCAAAAATGAACAGATGGTTCAGTCCGGCAGTTTCTGTTCAAACCTGTATTTCCCCGTGTGCGCCGGCTGCCCGGCGGGATACGGACCGCCAAAGCAGGCACTGCAGAAGGTGCATAAAGACTGCCCGCCGTGCAGGAGCAGCGCACCCAGATGAGCAGGATCATAAAATCCGACCGTATCGCATCCGATGTACCTGCAGATTTCCTCCATTTCATGTCCAGCCGCGATCAGACTGCCGGCATCCGGCACATCGACGCCGTAATAGCACGGGGCGATGAACGGCGGTGCTGTGAGACGCAGGTGGACTTCCAGCGCGCCTGCTGCCCGCAGTTTTTCTACTATTTTTTTCGATGTCGTACCGCGCACCACCGAGTCGTCGATCAGGATGACCCGCTTACCGCGCACTGCTTCCGCGATAACATTGAGCTTGATATGCACGAGGTTCTCCCGCTGCGACTGCCCCGGTGCGATGAATGTCCGGCCGATGTACTTGTTCTTAACAAATCCCATCGCGCAGGGGATGCCGCTTTCTTCCGCAAATCCAAGCGCCGCATCCAGCCCCGAATCCGGCACCCCGACCACAACATCGCCGTCTGCCGGGTGGTCCTGTGCGAGAATACGCCCGGCCTGCACCCGCGAAGCATGTACACTGACCCCGTCGATCACCGAATCCGGTCTTGCGAAGTAAATATATTCAAAGATACAGATGCGGCGCGCTTCCTCCCCGCAGTGTGTGCGGATAGACCGGCAGCCATCCCGGTCGAATACCACGATCTCACCGGGCTCTACATCCCGGATGAACTTCGCCGAGACCGCATCGAGCGCGCAGCTTTCCGAAGCCACCACATAAGTCCCGTCCGTCTGCCTGCCGTAGCAGAGAGGCCGGAATCCGAACGGGTCACGTGCCGCGATCAGCTTAGCCGGTGACATGATCACCAGCGAATACGCACCGCGGATCTCCTTCATCGTTTCGCTGACCGCCTCCTCGATCGATGCGGCTGTCAGACGATGCCTTGTGATGAGATAGGCGATGACCTCCGTATCGCTGGTCGTATGAAAGATAGAGCCTGCCAGCTCCAGTTCTGTGCGCAGGTCGTACGAATTGACCAGGTTGCCGTTGTGCGCAACAGCCATGCTTCCTTTCACATGATTGACGACCATCGGCTGCGCGTTCTTCCGGTCTGTGGCACCGGTCGTTCCATAGCGGACGTGACCGACCGCGATCTGCCCCTGGCCGATCGCATCCAGAACCGGTGCCTTGAAGACATCCCCGACCTCGCCAAGATCCTTGTGGCCGGTGAAGACACCGCGGTCATTGACGATAATGCCGCAGCTCTCCTGTCCGCGGTGCTGCAGGGAGTACAGCCCGTAATAGACGGTACGCGCCAGGTCATACGTCTTTGGTGACCATAGACCGAACACCCCGCACTCTTCATGAATATCCAGCATAGTTTCTTCCTTTCTTACTCTGTCATATGGCACCGCCGCACTTGCCGCCTTTGCGGTCAGCGTTCACTGAACATCAGGTCGGCATAGGTCGGGAACGGCCAGACTTTGCGGTCGACAAGCGGCTCCAGTGCATCCGCGGCGGCGCGCGCTCCGGACATATCTCCTATCAGCGTGTCGCGGCAGTAGTACATCGCCTC